>NZ_JBEPCJ010000173.1:0-9704 GCF_040299565.1 Spirillospora sp. NPDC000708 | reverse complement strand
GGTCGGCCGGCCGCCGGATGCGGCGGCGCGGATACGGCCGGGCGGGGACGGCCGCATCCGCGAGCGTCCGTCGTCGAAGGCGTCGCGCGTGGGGTGGTGCGGACGTTCTCGGTGGACAGCCCAAAGGCTCGCCGGACGGGTGACCGGTGTCAACGAATCCATGGGCCACTGGATTTTCAATCCCTGTGAACGGCCCCTCTGAAAACACTGAAAAGCCGACCTGACCAGCGTGAACGGCGTGCCCGCCGGAGGGGCGGGCACGCCGTTGCGCGGGGGCGGGACGTCAGGGCGCGATGCGCCGGCAGAGCCAGGCGAGGGCGAGCGGGTAGCGGTAGTCGATGCCGCCATGGCCCGCGTCGAACAGCTCGAAGTGGATCACGTCCGGGGACACCCCGGCGTCCAGCAGCGCGCGGTGGAACGCCTCGGCGCCGATGTCCAGGAACCACTCGTCGCGGGTGCCGCCGTCGATCCAGATCGCCCGCTGGGAGCGCATCGCGGCGGCGTGGTCCGGCACCATCCGGACGGGGTCCCAGGCGAGCCAGCGGTCCCAGACGTCCGGGCGCAGGACGCCCGTCACCGGGTCGAACGGCAGTTCCGGCGTGCCGTCGGACCGGGCGGAGTAGCAGACGGCCATGCCGAGGACGTTCAGCAGCTCCATGTCCTCGGGCTTGGTGAACGAGACCCGCCCGTTGAAGTCGTCCCACCAGCGCGTGATGTCGCCGTCGTACGCGCGCAGGTGGCGCACGCATTTGGGGAACTCGGGCAGGTAGCAGTACTCGAACAGGGCGTCCCCGGCGTGGGTGGCGAGCGCGCCGAACAGGTCGGGGCGCAGCATCGGCGTGATCATCGCGCCGTAGCCGCCGCTGGACTTGCCGCTGATCGCCCGGTGCTCGGGCGCGTCAAGGGTCCGGTAATGGGCGTCCACCCAGGGGACGACCTCGTCGCAGATGTACGAGTGGTACTTGCCGGTGCCGGGCGAGTCGACGTACTGGCTGCCGCCGTGCGCCGTCCACGCGTCGACGAACACCACGATCGCGGGCGGGGCCTCGCCGGACGCGAACACGGCGTCGGCGGTCTCGGGGAACGGCTGCCGGTACGGCATCCGGTTCCGCCAGATCCCGACGTGCCCGGTGAACCCGGTGATCACGTAGACGGAGGGGTAGCGGCGGTCCGGCTCGTCGTCGTAGCCCGGCGGGACGTACACCAGCAGCGGGCGTTCGTGCGGGTCCTTCAGCGGGTTGCCGCGCAGCAGCTCGCTGCTGACGACGTGCTCCTCAAGGCGTCCGGCGTAGTCGGCGGACCACGGCAGCATGCGCACTCCCTCGTGTCACGGGCCACTCGGCCATCTCGACGCTAACCCAGCCCCCGGGGTCGCGGATACCGCCGCCGGCCGGGTGCCGGACCCGGCCGGACGGGGCATGTGTCACGGAAAGCGTCCCGATCCGGTCCCCCTGGTGACCGATCAGGTGACGGAAGGAGAGACGGATGTCCGAGAACGCCGCCCGGTTGCGCGACCTGCACCGCCCCGGCGACCCGCTGCTGCTGCCGAACGTGTGGGACGCGGCGAGCGCCGAGATCGTCCAGGAGGCGGGGTTCCCCGCCCTCGCCACCGCGAGCGCGGCGATCTGCGCGATGCTGGGCTACCCCGACCACGAGGGCGCGCCGGCGGACGAGATGTTCGCCGCCGCCGGCCGGGTGATCCGGGCCGCGTCCGTCCCGGTCACGGTGGACGCCGAGGCCGGGTACGGGCTGCCGCCGGAGGAGCTGGTGGAGCGCCTGCTCGCGATCGGCGCCGCGGGCTGCAACCTGGAGGACACCTATGCCGGGAAGCTGGCCGAGCCGGAGGAGCAGGCCGAGTACCTGGCCGCGGTCCGCGCCGCGGCCGGCGACGCCCTGGTGATCAACGCGCGCGCCGACACGTTCATCGGCGGGGTCGCGGACCCGGTGGACGCCGCGATCGCCCGCGGCCGGCTCTACATCGAGGCGGGCGCGGACTGCGTCTACCCGATCACCGCGCCGCCGGACGCGGTGGCGGCGCTGGTCAAGGGCATTCCGGGGCCGGTGAACGTGAACGTCTTCCCCGGCTCGTCGCTCGCCGAGGCGGCGGAGGCCGGAGCCGCGCGCGTGTCGTTCGGGCCGGTGCCGTACATGCGGGCGCTGGACGCGCTCAAGGAGTTCTCGGAACGCGTGCTGCGGAAGGAGGATCCGTACGCCTGACCGGCGGGGGCGTCCGGTTCGCCGGGCGCCCTTGCAAGTGATCGCTTACAGCTGGCACAGTGATACGGAAATCGCTTCTCTGTGCCAGGAGTGAGGACCGGATGACCGCGACCGCCACGTCCACGGACCGTCCCCCGACGATAGTCCTCGACGCGATCTCCGGCATGGCCCTGTCCGCCGCCGCCGCGAACGTCGTCATGCAGCTGTCGCGCCTGCCCGTCGGGCACGGCGTCGCCGAGAGCACCGTGGAGAGCGGCCGCGTCGACAAGCACCCCGTCAAGCGCGGGCGCACCACCCTCAGCTACATCGCCGTCGCGATGCTCGGCGACGAGGACGAGCGCCTCGCCATGCGCCGCGAGGTCAACCGCGCCCACAAGCACGTCCGCGCGAAGGAGCCCGTCCCCTACAACGCCTTCGACCGCGACCTCCAGCTCTGGGTGGCCGCGTGCCTCTACTGGGGCACCGAGATGATCTACACGATGCTCTACGGCGACCCCGCCCCCGAGCAGATCGACGCCCTGTACCGGCACGGCGCCCGCTTCGGCACCACCCTCCAGATGACCGAGGACATGTGGCCCGCCGACCGCGCCGCCTTCGAGGAGTACTGGACGGCGTCCCTCGCGAAGATCGAGATGGACGACGTCACCCGCGCCTACCTCCGCGACCTCACCGAGCTGCGGTTCCTGCCCGCCCCCGTGCGGTGGACGCTCGGCCGCCTGCACCGCTTCCTCACCCTCGGGTTCCTGCCGGCCCCCTTCCGCGACGAGCTCGGCTTCCCGTGGACGCCCCGCGACCAGGCCCGCTTCGACCGCTTCGTCCGGCTCATGGCGGCCACGAACCGCGCCATGCCCCGCCCCCTCCGCGCCTTCCCGTTCAACGTCTACCTGTGGGACGTCCGCCGCCGCATCCGGAAGGACCGCCCGATCGTCTGACGCCGGGGTGGCCGCGTCACGTCCAGGCGCGGTCGAGGAAGCCCGCGACGAGCGGCGCGATCTCCGGCAGCCGGTCCTCCAGCGCGAAGTGGCCGGTGTCGAGGACGTGGAGCTCGGCGTCCGGGACGTCGCGCAGGTAGGCGCGCGCGCCCGGCTCGGTGAAGAACGGGTCCCCGCGGCCCCACACGATCAGCGTCGGCGGGGTGTGCTCGCGCAGCCACGCCTGCCAGGCGCCGTAGCGCTCCACGTTGGCGTGGTAGTCGAACGCCAGCGCGACCTGCGCCTCCTTGCGTCCGGGCAGGTCGAGGAAGTGCTGGTCGAGCGTCCAGCCGTCGGGCGCGACCGCCTCGGTGTCGGCGACGCCCGTCTCGTACTGGCCGCGCGTCCCCTCCAGGGTGAGCAGGGCGCGGATCGTCTCCTCGGCGCCGTCCCGGCCGGGACGCAGCGCGATGAAGTCGCGGGCCGCGTCCGACAGGCCCTCGGCGTACGCGTTGCCGTTCTGGACGACCAGGCCCGCGATCCACTCCGGGCGGCGCTCGGCGAGCCGGAAGCCGACCGGCGCGCCGAAGTCGAAGACGTACATGACGAACCGGGACAGCCCGAGCCGCTCGACGAAGCCCTCGATGACGTCGGCGAGCCGGTCGAACGAGTACGCGAAGCCGTCCGGGACCCGCGTGTGCCCGAAGCCGGGGTAGTCGGGGGCGATGAGCCGGTACCGGGCGCCCAGCACGTCGATCAGTCGCCGGAACTGGTGCGACGCGGACGGGAACCCGTGCAGGAGCAGCAGCACGGGCGCACCGGCGCGCTCGGGCACCGACTCCCGGTAGAAGACGCGGACGCCGTCGACGTCCAGGTACCGGTGAACCGTCCGCGCGACCGTGGGAACCGTCATGTCTAACGCCTTCCTCCACTGAAGATGCGTTAGTTATAGCCAAGCGCCGACTAACAGGTCAACTGCCACATGTAGCATTAACACCATGAGCGACGTCGTCCCGCTGACCGGCGAACCCCTCGCCCTCGACCTCGTCAACACCCGCACCACGGCCGGCGACCTGCTCGCCACCCCCGACGACCTGCGCGCCTGGCTGGACCTCGAAGCCGCCCGGCTCCCGGACGCCGACTCCCTCGACATACACGATGTACGAGCCGTGCACGCCGTACGCGAGCACGTCGCCAACGCCGTCGAACGCGCCCGCCACGGTGAGCGTCCCGCCGGCGCCGACCTCGCCGCGCTCAACGACGCCCAGCGCGCCGCACCCGCCATCACCGAGCTGACCTGGGACGGCTCGGCCGTCACGGCCGCACGCCGCCGCACCGGCCCGCCCGGCGCGCGGCTCGCCGGATGGCTCGCCGAGGCAGCCGCCGACCTCCTCGCGGACCCGTCCGTCACGAAGATCCGGCAGTGCGAGGCCGACGACTGCGTCCTGCTGTTCCTGCCCGCCCACCCGCGCCGCCGCTGGTGCTCGGCCGCCCGCTGCGGCAACCGCGTCCGCGTCGCCCGCCACTACCGGCGCCGCAAGCCCGCCTGACGGGCCTCCGCGTCAGCGGTGCGCGAGGACGTTGATCACGCGTCCGTCCGGGTCGCGGACGAAGAACCGCCGCACGCCCCACTCCTCGTCCCGCAGCGGATGCACGATCTCCGCGCCCCGCGCCCGCATGGCCGCGTACGCCGCGTCGACGTCGTCCACCTCCACGCTGATGTCCGGAACGACCGGCGCCGTCCTGTCCGCGGACATGACGTTGATCTGCGCGCCCGGGACGTCCGGGGAGGCGAGCGTCATGACCCACCCGAGATCCATGACCTCCTCGAACCCCAGCAGGCCATAGAACTCGCGGCTCTCTCCCGCGGCTTCAGAGCGGATATTGGGCACGACGCGGCGAACGGACATGTGAGCGGCTCCAGAGAAGTTCGATCCGTGCCTCGACGCTAGGCGCCCGGGACACGCGGGTCTTGGACGAATGGGAACGGCGTCACCCGTGTCGGCGGCGGCGGACGGCGTACGCCGCCGTCACCGCCGCCAGGAGCGGCCCCCAGGCGACCAGCGGCAGGTAGCAGACGTAGAGGATCACGGCCTTCGCGCCGTGCGGCATCTCCGGATCGGTGTTCGAGAAACCGAAGACCATCGGCGTCCACAGGCAGATCAGCGCGGCCGAGCCGAGCGACGCCGGGACGATCGCGGCGAGCGGCCGGATCCGCCGCCCGGCCAGGAACGGCACCCAGCGCGGCCAGACCTCGCCCCACGGCCGGACGAGCCCGAGGCTGAGGAACGCGATCGTCTCCGACAGCGCCGTCAGCGCGATCACGTACGGCAGCACGTACCACGGCCCGTTCGCCGGGTCCTGCGAACCGGTGAAGCCCGCCGGCAGGCCGAGCCCGAACAGGATCCGCCAGATCCCGGATGGGAGCGCGCACCACATCGTCGCCTGCGCCGCCCGGTCCGCCCAGCGCGGCACCGGCCCCCGCGTCCCGGCGGCGGTCATCGGACGGCCCCGAGCGCGTGCGCGGCCGGCTCACCGGACCCGGTGGCCAGCATCGCCCCGGCGATGAGGGCGACGAGCGCCGCGATCACCGCGGCCTTGATCGTGAACTTCCGGGACACCGCTTCCTCCTGATCTCGCGATGCCCCCACGCTCCCGCCCACGCCGCCCCGCCCACCTCCCCCGCACGGGCCATCCACGTCCCCCGCGAGACGGGCATAAGGTGCGGATCGTGCGGTGGCGGGTGAGGTGCGCCCTCGGCGTCTACCTGATCGGATTCGCCGAGGGAACATGCGCGCACCTCTGGGACCTGGCCCACGGCGGCGTCCACGCCTACGCGTTCGCCCCGGTCGTACTCCAGGTGTTCTTCACGGCCCTGGCCGTCCTGGACCCACTGGTGGTCGTCCTACTGGCCCGCGCGCGCCCAGCAGGCGTCACGCTCGCGGCCACGGTGATGACAGCCGACGTCACCGCCAACTGGATCGCCGACTGGCCGCTCCTGCGCGACGACCCGAACTGGCTATGGCGCCCCGTCGGCCTCCTGCCCATCACCCTCTTCGGCCTTTACGTGGCCACCACCACGCTCCCCCTCCACCGAGCCCTCACCGCACGCCAGACCCGGTGCTCGGGCACGGTCAGTCCTACTCGGCCGGCTTGACGAAGGTGCCCCGGGACGTCCCCTCGGCCTTGAGCATGTCGATCGCCTTGAGGATCGTCCTAGGATCCAGCCCTGGCGCGGACGGTTGCTGCGACGCCGCCCAGTTCTGATCCACTTCTCGTGAGCCAGCCGGGTGCCGGCCACTGTCATCAAGGTGTCGAAGACCGGTCGCGGAGATCTGAACTTCGGCCCCACCAGCGAAGCGCCCTGCTTCACTCGCCAGGAACGTCCGGATGCCGCTTCGGCCCCTCGGACGATGGCCCGTGGTGATCACTATGCGTAGGCCGACTTCCGTGCCAGGAACACGAGGCGTTCAGTCGGTGTGGTCCATGGCCGTCGAAGTCGTGGCGGATGCCTCGGGCGAGGCTGTGCAGCGGAGGCATGTCGGTGGCATCGGCCTCGTGGAGCCGGGCCGGTGGCCTTCGCGGTCGGTCACCGTCGCGAACAAGGCGACGCAGTCGGCAACGATGTCGGCTTGGCAGCGGGCCAGCAGGTTCTTGTGTCGCAGAGTCCGGGGCGGTCTGGGCGGCTGGCGAGGAGCCGGGGCGCGGTGAGTTCGTGGCTCATATTGAGGGCGGGGTCTCCGCTGGCCCGAATGGCCAGGCAGGCACGGTGCGCCTGACCGGCGTCTTGTCTGAAAGCCTGCCACCAGGCACAGCAACGAGTTGGAGCTCGCCGGGACGCCCCGCCACCGCTAGGTCCGCCAGCCGCCGCCGGTAGCTGCCGTGACGCGGTCTCGACGACGAGCCGCAGCATGGACAGGCGCAATGCGTGGTCGTCGTACGCACTCGGCTTTCGTTCGGCGGTACCTCCTCCACGGCCACCGATGCGAGATCACCCAGAACACCCGACAACTCTCCACAGTCACACGAGCCGAGATCCTTCGAACTACGTGACGTATGTGATCAGCTCACAACAAGTCGATCAGAACCCCGACGCCACCCCAGGGACGGCCTAATGGATCGACCCAGGCGCGGCCCGCTGCACAGGATCTCCGGCGCCAAGCGTCGGTGGAACGGTGAGGGCAGTTGGTTCCTTATGGGCCGGTGTCCGTGCGGGCCGATGATGGAGGACATGACCGCCAGCTCCCGCGCCGAGTCGTTCAATGGGGCCGCCGCCCAGTACGCGGCCAGCCGACCTTCCTATCCGCCCCAGCTCTTCGACGCCATCGAGGAACTCGCGGGTCGTCCCCTGGCCGGTGCCCGGGTCGCCGATGTCGGTGCGGGCACTGGGATCGCCACCGCGCTGTTGCGCGCGAGGGACGCCCAGGTCATCGCCGTCGAACCCGGTGAGGCCATGGCCGCCGAGTGCCGCAGGGCCCTCCCGGGCGTGCCGGTCGTACGCGGCGACGGCAACGCCCTCCCGCTGGCCGACGACTCGCAAGACCTCATCACCTACGCGCAGTCGTGGCAGTGGACGGACCCGGCCCGCGCCGTCCCCGAGGCGCTCCGCGTCCTGCGCCGCGACGGCGCGGTGGCGATCTGGTGGAACACCACGGCCTTCGACGTGCCGTGGATCCGCGCGCAGCACGAGCGCATCGCACGGCATTGCGGGACGGAACCGAAGCCGACCGTCCGTCCTGACGACGGCGAAGCCATCCGGCTGGCGGGCCTGACGGGGCTGCGCGTCGCACGCCGTCAAATGCGCTGGACCCGCGTGGTTCCTCTGGACACCCACCTGGCCAACATCACCAGCCGCTCAGCGTTCCTCGTCCTCAGCGAGGCCCGCAGGCATGCCTTCCTCGTCGAGGAACGCCGTCGGCTGCAGGAGGCACTCCCGGACGACACGGTCGAGGAGACCTACCTAGTCGATCTGCTGGTGGCCACCCGTCCATAACCCTGCGGCGGCGGTGGACCGGCGCAGGGCATGGACGAGTGCGGTCAAGCGGCCCAGTCGAGGGCGGGGGTGTCGGGTGGGTCGGTGCTGCCCGGTGGCCCGGCCCTGCTCGTGTCTCGCACGTCGGCTGGTGGGAGTAGCCGGTAGACGTACCGCCCGTCCTGATCTTTGGTGATGTGGATCTGGTCGGGGTTGGTGTGTTTGAAGCGGTTGTGCCATCCGCAGGTGAGTGCGAGCTGGTCGATGTCGGTGGGGGAGTGTCCGAGTGCCCATCCGTGGACGTGGTCCACTTCGCACAGCGTCCCGGGGATCTCGCAGCCTCGTACCGCGCAGGAGGAATACAGCGTCTCCAGCACCTGCCGCTGTGCTGCGCTAGCGAACCGCTCCCGGTAGCCCAGGTAGAGCGGGGTGTTGCCGCGTCCGAGTAGGAGGGGTGAGACTCCGGCGGCTAGGGCGATGCGGCGGGCTTGGGCGGCGGGGATGGGGGTGCCGTCGGTGAGGCGGGCGGGGGCGTTGCCTCCGGTGAGGGTGTCCAGGTCGCAGATGACGGTGACCTTGGACGCCTTGTGGCCGCCTGAGAGCACGCTCGACAGTGCCGCCGCCGTCCGTTCGGGGAGGTCTCGGCGGTCGTCTGGTCCGGCCGGCTTGGCCAGCGGGGCCAGGGTGCCGTCCCAGATGGCGGCGTCCTCGGGGTTCAGCCAGCCCTTGACGTACCGGCCGCCGTCCAAGGAACGCGTGGTCGTCAGCCAGGACTTGTCGTAGCCGCGCTTGGTGTCCTCGTCGGGGGCGTCTTCGGTGTCGTCGCGTTCGGCGATGAGGTCGCGGATGCGGCGCCCGAACGCGGCGACCTTTCCGGCCGAGAAGCCTTGGTCGACGAAGCCGAGGAGGATTGTCTCGGCCTCGGCGCAGTCGGTGTCGTCCAGGCGGGCGACCGAGTCGGCGACCGTGACGGCGTAGCCGTAGGGCAGGTCGCCGCAGGCGAGCGCGGCTGAAACCTGGGGCAGGCGGTGACGCTGCCGGGCGAGGGTGAGGCGCTCCTTGGCTCGGCTGTCGCGCATGCCGAGTCGAGATCGCAGCCACGCTTGGGTGGAGGGATATCCCCAGCGGGCCTGTTCTCCGGTGGCGTCGACTCGGCCGATGAATCCGGCGAGGACGCTTTCCTGCAGATCGGATGCGGCCACCAGGGTTTCGGTGAGTTCCAGGCAGGCCGCAGCGGATTTGGGAGCTTCGCGTGACGCGAGTTCAGTGGCGATGGTTGAGAGCGCGTTCACCAGTTCCATGGTGGACGCGGCCTCAAGTTCGACCGTCACTGATTGCATACGTAAATAGTACCCTGTGTGACTGACATTCGAGGCCGTTCAAGGCCGTTCGAGTCACATTCTTCCCGGTATTTATCAGGGCGGGAAAGGCGGCCGGACCACGTGGCCTATTGCCTATCTTCGCGCCTCACGGAAGGGAGAGTTCGTCCCTTGGTTCCTGACGGAGGGCGGTGGTGGGGTGGCGCGACCCGGGGGCGGGGCAGGCGGAGCCTGCCCCCATCACCTGCCTAGGGGCCGCAGAGGCTCCAAAGTCAAGGGTGGACG
>NZ_JBEPCJ010000172.1:0-9789 GCF_040299565.1 Spirillospora sp. NPDC000708 | reverse complement strand
GAGGGGCTGTTCCGCCCGCAGCGCTCGCGCCGCGGCAAACCCCCCCTCAACCGTGACGGGGGTTCCAGGGGGTCGCCCCCCTGGGAGATCAAGAGAACTCGGCGAGCGTGCGCTCGGCCTCCTCGAGCCAGGCGCGGCGGGCGCCGAGCGCCTCCTCGGCGTCCTTGACGTCCTTGTCGCGGCCGGCGGCGCGGGCCTTGTCCAGGCGCTTCTCCAGCTGGTCGATGGAGCTGCGCAGCTGGTTGACGGTGGCCTCGGCGCGGGCGCGGGCCTCGGGGTTGGTGCGGCGCCACTCCGATTCCTCGGCGGTCCGGACGGCCTCCTCGATCTTGCGGAGCCGGCCTTCGAGGCGGTCGCGCTGGTCGCGGGGCACCATGCCGGCGGCCTCCCAGCGCTCCTGGATCGCGCGCAGCGCCTGCCGGGCCTGCCGGACGTCCCGGACGGGCAGCAGCCGCTCGGCCTCGGCGAGGATCTTCTCCTTCTCCTCGGCGTTGCCGCGGAACTCGGCGTCGCGTTCGGCGAACGCGGCGCTGCGGGCCTGGAAGAAGGTGTCCTGGGCGCCCTTGAAGCGGGCCCACAGGTCCTCTTCGACGTCGCGGGAGGCGCGGCCGGCGAGCTTCCAGCGGCGCATGAGGTCGCGGTAGGCGGCGGCGGTCTCGCCCCAGTCGGTCGAGTCCTGTATCGCCTCGGCCTCGGCGACGAGGCGCTCCTTCTCTCGGCGGGCCTCCTCGCGCTGGTCGTCGAGGGTCGCGAAGTAGACCTTGCGGCGCTTGGTGAAGGCGTTGCGGGCCGAGGAGAGCCGCTTCCACAGCGCGGTCTCGGTGGGCCGGTCGATGCGGTCGGCGGCCTTCCACTCCTCGACGAGCTGGCGGAGCCGCTCGCCGCCGTTCTTCCAGTGCGTCTCCTCGGCGGCGATCCGCTCGGCCTCGGCGACGATCCGCTCCTTGATCTCGCGGGCCTCGTGCCGGTGCTGCTCGCGCTGGGCCTTGACCTCCTCGCGGCGGCGGCCGACCTGCTCGGTCAGGCCGTCGAGCCGGCGGGCGAGCGCGTCGAGGTCGCCGACGGCGTGCGCCTCGCCGACGGCCTCGCGCAGCCGGGCGATGCTGTGCTGGGCCTGCGCGGGCTGCAGGTCGGTGGTGCGGACGCGCTGTTCGAGCAGGCCGATCTCGGTGGCGAGCGCGTCGTACTTGCGCTTGAAATAGGCCAGGGCCTCTTCGGGCGCGCCGGCCTGCCAGGACCCGACGACGCGTTCGCCGTCGGAGGTCCTGACGTAGACGGTGCCGTCCTCGTCCACCCGGCCCCAGGGATCGGTCGCGCTGGACACCCTTGCCTCCTGAATCGCAGGTCCGATCGGGCTCACGGCCTCCGGACCCTCACACCTTAGTATCCCGATCGCCTAAACCGGGGCGATCGTGACGTCCTGGATCGTGACCTTCTTCTTGGGCGCGCCGTCGCCCGCGGGGTCGGAGCCCGCCTTGGCGATCTTCTGCAGGACGTCCAGCCCCTTGGTGATCTTGCCGAACACCGAGTAGTCGGGCTGGAGCTGCGAGTCCTTGTAGACCAGGAAGAACTGGCTGCCGTTGGTGTCCGGGCCCGAGTTCGCCATGGCGAGCGTCCCGGCCGTGTACTTGGCGTTCGCCGTGTTCTCGTTGGCGTACTCGTAGCCGGGGCCGCCGGTGCCCTTGCCGGACGGGTCGCCGCACTGCAGGACGTTCAGGCCGCCACTGGTCAGCCGGTGGCACGGGGTGTCGTCGTAGAAGCCCTTCTGGGCGAGGTGGACGAACGACCCCACGGTGCACGGCGCGGCCTTGGCGTCCAGGGCCATCACGACGTCGCCCTGGTTCGTCTTCACCGTGGCCTGGACGGTGCCCTTGTAGGCGGGCTTCTTCGGCGGCGTGCCGAGGTCCTTGACCTTGCCGGCGGGCTGGCCCGCGGCGTTGTAGGAGCAGTGGAGGCCGTCGGCCTTGGACTTGTCGTCCTTGCCGGTGTACACGACGACCGCCGCGCCGCCCACCACGACGACCGCCACCGCCACCGCGGAGCTGATGATCTTGACGCGGCGGGCCTTGGCGGCCGCTTCCGCCAGCGCCTGCTGCTGCCGCTCGTAGCGCTGCCGAGCGAGCTGCTTCTTGCGGTCCTTCCCCGCCACGTGCCTGCCCTTCCGCTGTGATCAGGTGAACGTGCAGCGCATAGTAGCGGCACCCGCGCCCCCGACGGACTCCAGCCTGAACGAACGTGGAGGAAGCCGCGGCGGCCCGTGCCGCTCCGCCGCCCCCGCCGGGGACGGTGCCGCGACACGGCGATCGGCCTATCTCGTTCGCGATGGCCGTGGCCGCGCCGGTACGCTCGGACAAGCCCACCCGAGATGGTTCTAAGGAAGGACGACCGTGCTCGTCGCCGGGTTCCCCGCTGGATCGTTCGCCGCGAACTGCTATGTCGTGGCGCCCGCCGCGGGCGAGGAGTGCGTCATCGTCGATCCTGGCCAGGACGCCGAGGCCGGGATCGAGGAGATCCTGCGCGAGCACCGGCTGAAGCCGGTCGCGGTGCTGCTGACGCACGGCCATATCGACCACGTGTGGTCGGTGGCTCCGGTGTGCGGCGCCAAGGACGTCCCGGCCTACATCCATCCGGACGACCGCGACCTGCTCACCGACCCGGCCAAGGGGCTGTCCCTGGGCCCCGGCCAGCAGCTGTTCGGGGGCCTGGAGCTGACCGAGCCGGACGACGTGAAGGAGCTGGCGGACGGCGCGGTGCTGGAGCTGGCGGGGCTGAGCTTCACCGTCGACCACGCGCCCGGCCACACGCCCGGGTCGGTGACCTTCCGGACGCCGAGGACGCAGGAGCTGCCGGACGTGATGTTCACCGGCGACCTGCTGTTCGCCGGGTCGATCGGCCGCACCGACCTGCCCGGCGGCTCCTACGAGGACATCCTCGCGAGCCTGTCCCGGGTGTGCCTGTCCATGCCGGACGAGACGGCGGTCCTGCCCGGGCACGGCACGCAGACCACAATCGGCCGCGAGCGCGCGACCAACCCGTTCCTGGCGGAGCTGAAGCCCGCCGGCGGGCCCAACAAGGGATTCTGAGCCGAAAAGACCATGAGTTCGAGTTTCCGGGCCCCGAAGGGGGTCAGTGAGTACGTTCCGCCGCGCGCGGACCTCTTCTACGCCATCCGCGAGGCGTTCGCCGAGCAGGCGCGGCTGGCCGGTTACGGCTACCTGGAGCTGGCCGTCTTCGAGGACACCAACCTGTTCCGGCGGGGCGTCGGGGAGTCCACCGACGTGGTGTCCAAGGAGATGTACACCTTCGAGGACCGGGGCGGCCGGTCGCTGACGCTGCGGCCGGAGTTCACCGCGACGGTGCTGCGGGCCGTCCTGGAGAACAACCTGCACAAGGGCGCGCTGCCGGTGAAGGTGTGGACGAGCGGGCCCGCGTTCCGCGCCGAGCGCCCGCAGCAGGGCCGGTACCGGCAGTTCTACCAGCTCGACCTGGAGGCGATCGGCAGCGAGGACCCGCAGATCGACGCGGAGACCATCGCGATCGCCGCGAACTGGTACCGCTCGCTCGGCCTCACGCAGGTGCGGCTGCTGCTGAACTCGCTGGGCTGCAAGGAGTGCCGTCCCGCCTACCGGGCCCTGCTGCAGGACTTCCTGCGCGGGCTCGACCTGGACGAGGACACCCGCGCCCGCGTCGAGATCAACCCGCTGCGCGTCCTGGACGACAAGCGCCCGCAGGTGAAGGCGCAGCTCGTGGGCGCGCCGCTGATGGCCGACCACCTGTGCCCGGACTGCAAAGCGTACCACGACCGGGTCCGGGAGCTGCTGGCCGATCTCGGCATCGCCTGGGAGGACACCCCCACCCTCGTCCGCGGCCTGGACTACTACACCCGCACCACCTACGAGTTCGACCACCCGCTGCTCGGCGCGCAGTCCGGCATCGGCGGCGGCGGACGCTACGACGGCCTGTCGGAGGACATCGGCGGACCGCCGCTGCCCGGCATCGGGTTCGGCCTCGGCCTCGACCGCACGATCCTCGCGCTGGAGGCCGAGGCGGAGAAGGACGGGTCGGCGGAGGGCGAGGGCGCCGCGTTCGCGCCCAAGCCGCGCTGCGAGGTGTTCGGGGTCGCGCTCGGCGACACCGCCGAGCGCCGGCTGTTCGCCCTGGTCGCCGAGCTGCGGCGGGCGGGGATCGCCGCCGACATGTCGTTCGGCGGCAAGAAGCTGAAGGGCGCCATGAAGGACGCCGACCGGTCGGGCGCCCGGTACGCCGTGATCCTCGGTGAGCGAGATATCACCGGCGGCGTCGCCCAGGTCAAGGATCTGGCCGAGGGCGAGCAGAACGCCGTCCCGCTCACCGACCTCACCACGACGTTGAAGGAAAGGCTTCAGAAATGATCCGCACCCACGAGGCGGGCACGCTCCGCAAGGAGCACGCCGGGCAGCAGGTCACGCTGGCCGGCTGGGTCGGCCGCCGCCGCGACCACGGCGGCGTCACGTTCATCGACCTGCGCGACGCCTCCGGCACCGCGCAGGTCGTCTTCCGCGAGGACGAGGCGGCGCACGACCTGCGCTCGGAGTTCTGCGTGAAGGTCGTCGGCGAGGTCCGGGTCCGGCCCGCCGGCAACGAGAACCCCGAGCTGCCGACCGGCGACATCGAGGTCGCCGCCACCGACATCGAGGTGCTGTCGGAGTCGGCGCCGCTGCCGTTCCCGATCGAGGGCGACGTCAACGTCAACGAGGAGATCCGGCTCAAGTACCGGTACCTCGACCTGCGCCGCGACGCCGTCGCGCAGGCGATGCGGATCCGCTCCGAGGCGTCCTTCCTCACCCACGAGGTCATGCGCGAGCACGGCTTCGTCAACGTCGAGACGCCGACGCTGACCCGCTCCACCCCCGAGGGCGCCCGCGACTTCCTCGTCCCCGTCCGGCTCAAGCCCGGCCACTGGTACGCGCTGCCGCAGTCACCGCAGCTGTTCAAGCAGCTGCTCATGGTCGGCGGCCTGGAGCGCTACTACCAGATCGCCCGCTGCTACCGCGACGAGGACTTCCGCGCCGACCGGCAGCCGGAGTTCACCCAGATCGACATCGAGATGTCGTTCGTCGAGCAGGACGACGTCCTGAAGGTCGGCGAGGACCTCATCGCGCGGCTGTGGAAGGACATCGCCGGGTACGAGATCCCCCGGCCGATCCCCCACATCACCTATGCCGACGCGATGGCCCGCTACGGCTCCGACAAGCCCGACCTGCGGTTCGGCAACGAGCTGACCGACATGACCGAGTACTTCGCCGGCACGTCGTTCCGCGTGTTCCAGGCCCCGTACGTCGGCGCGGTCGTGATGCCGGGCGGCGGGTCCCAGACCCGCAAGGAGCTGGACGGCTGGCAGGACTGGGCGAAGGCCCGCGGCGCCCGCGGCCTCGCGTACGTCCTCGTCCAGGAGGACGGCACGCTCGGCGGGCCCGTCGCGAAGAACCTGTCCGACACCGAGAAGGAGGGGCTCGCCGCGAAGACCGGCGCGTCCCCCGGTGACGCGATCTTCTTCGGCGCGGGCAAGCGGCACGCCACGCAGGAGCTGCTCGGCGCGGCCCGGCTGGAGATCGGCCGCCGCCGCGGCCTGATCGACGAGTCGGCGTGGAACTTCGTCTGGGTCGTCGACGCGCCGATCTTCGAGCCGGTCGAGAACGACAAGGGCGAGCAGATCGGCTGGACGTCGGTGCACCACCCGTTCACCGCGCCGAAGCCGCAGTTCGCCGACACCTTCCACGAGGACCCGGGCTCCGCGCTCGCCGACGCCTACGACCTCGTCCTGAACGGCAACGAGATCGGCGGAGGCTCCATCCGTATCCACCGCGCCGAGATGCAGCAGCGCGTGTTCGACGTGCTCGGGCTGTCGAAGGAGGAGGCCGAGTCGCAGTTCGGCTTCCTGCTGGAGGCGTTCAAGTTCGGCCCGCCCCCGCACGGCGGCATCGCGTTCGGCTGGGACCGCACCGTCATGCTGCTGGCCGGCCAGGACACCATCCGCGACGTGATCGCCTTCCCGAAGGCCGCGTCGGGCCTCGACCCGCTGACCGCCGCGCCGACGACGATCACGCCGGCGCAGCGCAAGGAGGCCGGCATCGACGTCATCCCGGAGGACGCCCCCGCCGAGGGCTGACCGGGACAGGACCCCGAAGGGGCGGCCACCGCGCTTCCGCGGTGACCGCCCCTTTCGGGTCTCTCAGCGGGTGGCGCCGCTCGTGACGCGGTAGACGTCGTAGACGCCGTCGATGGAGCGGACGGCCTTGAGGACGTGGCCGAGGTGCTTCGGGTCGCCCATCTCGAAGGTGAAGCGGGAGACGGCGACGCGGTCGCGGGTGGTGGTGACCGACGCCGACAGGATGTTGACGTGCTGGTCGGACAGGACGCGCGTCACGTCCGACAGCAGGCGCGGGCGGTCGAGGGCCTCGACCTGGATCGCGACGAGGAAGACCGAGTCCTCGCCCGGGGACCACTTGACGTCGATCAGCCGGTCGGGCTGGGACTTGAGGCTGGCGACGTTGGCGCAGTCGGCCCGGTGGACGGAGACGCCGTGGCCGCGGGTGACGAAGCCGACGATGTCGTCGCCGGGGACGGGGGTGCAGCAGCGCGACAGCCGGACCCACACGTCGGGGTCGTCGGCGACGACGACGCCGGGGTCGCCCGCGGGACGGCCCCGCTTGCGGCGGGTCGGGAGCGCGATCTCGGCGAGGTCCTCCTCGGCGCTCTCCACGCCGCCGAGGGCGTCGACGAGGCGCTGGACGACGGTCTGCGCGGACACGTGGCCCTCGCCGACCGCCGCGTACAGCGACGACACGTCCGTGTAGCGCATGTCGCGGGCGAGGGCGAGCAGCGCCTCACCGGACATCATCCGCTGCAGCGGCATGTTCTGCTTGCGCATCGCGCGGGCGATGGAGTCCTTGCCGGACTCGATCGCGGTGTCGCGGCGCTCCTTGGAGAACCAGTGCTTGATCTTGTTGCGGGCGCGGGCGCTCTTGACGAAGCCGAGCCAGTCGCGGCTCGGGCCGGCGTCCGGCGACTTGGAGGTGAAGACCTCGACGGTGTCGCCGTTGTCGAGGGTGGATTCGAGGGGGACGAGGCGGCCGTTGACGCGGGCGCCGATACATCGGTGCCCCACCTCGGTGTGGATCGCGTACGCGAAGTCGACGGGGGTCGCGCCCTGCGGCAGCGCGATGACGTCGCCCTTCGGGGTAAACACGAACACCTCGGAGACCGACAGGTCGAAGCGGAGCGACTCCAGGAACTCGGCCGGGTCGGCGGTCTCCTTCTGCCAGTCGAGGAGCTGGCGGAGCCACTGCATGTCGCCGGCCTTGCGGCCGCCGACCGTCTCCTCCTTGTACTTCCAGTGCGCGGCGACGCCGTACTCCGCGCGCCGGTGCATGCCCCACGTGCGGATCTGCAGCTCCACGGGCTTGCCCTCGGGGCCGATGACCGTGGTGTGCAGCGACTGGTACATGTTGAACTTCGGCATCGCGATGTAGTCCTTGAACCGGCCGGGGACCGGGTTCCATCGCGCGTGGATCGAGCCGAGGGCGGCGTAGCAGTCGCGGACGCTGTCGACGAGGACCCGGATGCCGACCAGGTCGTAGATGTCGTCGAAGCTGACGTCGCGGGCGATCATCTTCTGGTAGATCGAGTAGTAGTGCTTCGGCCGGCCGGTCACGGTGGCCTTGATCCGGGCCTCGCGCAGGTCCGTGGAGACGTTCTCGATCACTTCCTGCAGGTAGACGTCGCGGCGCGGGGCGCGCTCGGACACCAGCCGGGCGATCTCGTCGAACCGCTTGGGGTACATCGTGGCGAACGCGAGGTCCTCCAGCTCCCACTTCAGCGTGTTCATCCCGAGGCGGTGCGCGAGGGGCGCGAACACCTCGAGGGTCTCGCGGGCCTTCTTCTCCTGCTTGTGCCGCGGCATGTAGCGCAGCGTCCGCATGTTGTGCAGCCGGTCGCCGAGCTTGATCACCAGGACGCGGATGTCGCGGGACATCGCGACGACCATCTTGCGGACGGTCTCGGCCTCGGCGGCCTCGCCGTACTTGACCTTGTCGAGCTTGGTGACGCCGTCGACCAGCGCGGCGATCTCGTCGCCGAAGTCGGTGCGCAGCTCGTCGAGGGTGTACTCGGTGTCCTCGACGGTGTCGTGCAACAGCGCGGCGCACAGCGTCTCGGTGTTCATGCCGAGCTCGGCGAGGATGGTCGCGACGGCGAGCGGGTGGGTGATGTACGGGTCGCCGCTCTTGCGCTTCTGGTCGCGGTGGTAGTGCGCGGCGACGTCGTAGGCGCGCTCGATCATCCGCAGGTCCGCTTTGGGGTGGGTGTTGCGGACGGTCTTGATGAGCGGTTCGAGTACCGGGTTCATAGCGGGCCCCCGCTGGGCGCCCAGCCTGGCGAGCCTGCGGCGCACCCGGGCGGCGGACGGTGGGATCGCGGCCGGCGTCGGCCTGGACTGGACATCGGAGGGCGTGGCTCCCGGAGCGGCGGGCGCCGGCGGCGTCGCCGGCCCTTGGACGGGGCGGGCCGCCGCGGCCGCCGCGTCGGCGGCTCCCTCGGCGGGGGACGCCGTGGCCCGCGGCTTGTCCGCGGTCGTTCGCGGCGATGACGGTTTCGCGGCGGACGGTCTCGTCGCCGCCTGTTTCGGTGCGGACGGTTTCGACCCGGACGACCCGGACGGCCGCGCGGCGGACTCGTCGGCGGGCGGCGAGCCGGCGTCGGAGGTCCCGGCGTCGGAGGTCCCGGAGGCGGACGTGTCGGCGGGCGGCGATCCGGTGTCGGAAGGCTCCTGCCCGGTGGAGGGCGTCTGGCCGGCAGAGGGCTCCTGGGCGGTGGAGGGCTCCGGGCCGTTGGCGGATTCCTGGCCGTCGGCGGGCGGGCGGGCGGCGGGCTCGTCGGGGGCGCGCCGCAGGCCGGCGGCGGGCGCACCGGTCCGCTCTGCGGGCTCCGCGGCGTCCCGCTCCCGGCGGGCCTCGTCCGCGGCGTCCACGGCGGCGTCGGTCACCGCTCCGGTCGATACCACCTCACCGCGCACCCAGCCTCCTCAGCCCTCGCGGGCGCCGCCTCCGCGCCGGCGGGACGCACCCGTCTCCGGCGGATCCTGGTGGCCAGTGTATCCGCCGGGCATTTCGTCCTAGACCGTAACCAATGAGTGGACGTCCAGATTCCCCAGCTTGTCGCGTCCGTGCAGGAACGACAGCTCCAGCAGCACCGACAGGCCGACGACCTCCCCGCCGCCGCGGCGGACCAGCTCGGCGGCGGCCCGGGCCGTCCCGCCGGTGGCCAGCACGTCGTCGACGATCAGCACCCGGTCACCGGGCTCGAAGGCGTCGACGTGGATCTCGATCGTCTCCGTCCCGTACTCGAGATCATAGGTCTCCTCGTGCGTCCGCGACGGCAGCTTCCCCTTTTTGCGCACCGGGACGAAGCCGGCGCCGAAGTGGTAGGCGACCGGCGCGGCGAGGATGAACCCGCGCGCCTCGATTCCGACGATCTTGTCGACGGTGCCGCGGCCGTGGTGGTTGACGATCGTGTCGACGACCCCGGCGAACGCGACGTGGTCGGCCAGCAGCGGGGTGATGTCCTTGAACACCACGCCCGGCTTCGGATAGTCGTCCACGTCGCGGATCCGCTCCTGGATCAGCTTGCCGAGGTCCACCGTTTCACTCCCTGTGACGAATCCCACGTGATCCCGCTCATGACCGCGCCGTGCCCGCGCCCGTCACCACCGGGGGGGTGCGGCGCGGGGCCCGCGCCGCAGGGGCGAGCGGC
>NZ_JBEPCJ010000171.1:0-9984 GCF_040299565.1 Spirillospora sp. NPDC000708 | reverse complement strand
GAGCGGCCCCGAAGCCGCGTCCATCGGCCCACCATGCGCGAAGGCGCGCGCCGCAACGGCGCGCGCCTTGACCTAGTAGGGAAAACCCTCACACAGGAAAGCCCCGACCGTCAGCCGGGCCCGCCTGGTGACCAGGGCTCAGGTGTCCAACTCGCCGTGCTTGGCACGGCGGATGAGCTGAGCAAAGCTCTCAGGGCGAAGAGTCAGGTGTCCGGCCTCCGGGGCCTTGCTGTCGCGGAAGGCCACCTCACCGGCGGCTCGGGCGACCTCGACACAGTTGCCGTTCTGGCCACTTCGCGAACTCTTGCGCCATGCGGCACGGGACATGTCGCGGTTGTCCATCCCGCACCTCCCTCTAGTCGTGCTCAGGTGCTTGCATCTGCCACCCGTTGGATGAGCGAGATCGACTCATCTGGGTGTAGAGCGGCCGCAAGCAAGCGGTCAAATGCAAGGATATACGCCGCGACGTCGCTGGCACCCTCCAGGTAGACGCCTTCGGGAATCGTCTCCAGGTACACCACGCTTGGGTCGGTCGGCTGGTCGAAGCCGAGGATCACGAACGGTCCGCTCGTGCCAGCGTGAGCGCCAGCTTTGAAGGGGACGACCTGGATGGTCGTCTTCCCCTGCTCGGACATCTCGACCAGGTGGGCGAGCTGCTTACGCATGGTCTCCTCGCCGCCCACTGTCCTGTGCAGGGCCGCTTCATCAAGGACGACCCAGAGGCGGGGCCGGTCGGCACGGGCGAGGATCTGTTGGCGCGCCACCCGCACCTGCACCCTGCGGTCGATCTCTTCAGGATCAAGCTCCTGAGGGCCGCCCCGGATCATGCCTCGTGCGTACTCGGGTGTTTGGAGCAGGCCAGGGATGACGAGAGGCTCGAACGCTCGGATGGTCTCCGCTCCTGCCTCAAGGCCGATGAAGACCTCATACGGATTCGGCAGCACGTCCCGGAAGGAGTGCCACCAACCCGGCTGCCGAGCCTCGCGGGCCAGTTGTATCAAGCCCTCCTTCTCCGCCTCGGATACGCCGTAGAGATCGAGCAGCTCGCGCACGCTACGCGGCTGAGGCTTCGTCCGCCCGGTCTCGATCCGGAACAGGGTTGAGCTGGACCACTCCAACCGACGCGTCACCTCTTCGCGCGTCATCCCCACAGCTTCGCGGCGGTTGATGAGTTCAAGGGCCAGCCGACGGGCGCGAAGGGTCGGGCTGTGGCCTTGATCTTGCTTACGCGTCACGATGGCGCTCCCTCTAAGCCGGATTCCAAAAGCAGTATTGCATCTGCCCGAAGCGTGGTGCATTCTGACAGACAGCAGCCTGCCATGTACCGAGGGGCAGCGCTGCCGAAACGAAAACGGCCCCGGTCGGTGCTGTCACACCGGCTCCGGGGCCTTGATCCGACACGGGAGGTCGGACCCATGAACGATGGTAGAGCCAACCCGGCGGCGGGATGTCCGGGTGCGACACTTATCGGTCCGCTGGACGCGCGGATGTTGGCGTGTCCAGCGTCGGCCGGGCTGGTGCGGACGTTGCTGCGGTCGCGGCTGGCGGACTGGGGTCTGTCGCATCGCGCCGATGACGTGCAGTTGATCGCGGGTGAACTGCTCGCCAATGCTGCGGAGCACGCCGCGTACCTGGAGATGCGGGTTCAGTTCGAGCTGGCACCGGACGGGATGCGCCTCGGGGTCTGGGACCGCTCGAACGTGCTGCCGGTGGCCAAACCGTTGGGGTCGGTGGACGTCTCGCCGGACGCTGCGGCGCTGGACGAGGGACACGACGACGGCACGGGCGGTTGGGGCCTGCCGATCGTCCAGGCGCTTTCGGTCCGGTGCGGGGTGGACCCGACACCGCCGCGCGGCAAGTGGGTGTGGTCGGTGATCGCGTGCTGACTGCGCACGGGTCAGGGAACCGAGACGGAAGGCGGGACGGTCGATGGTGATCGTCGGGTCAATGGTGATCGAGAGTTCGCGGGTGGAGTGGTGCATGTCCTGGTGGCGGACCCTGCGGGGTCGCGACACGGCGGCACGGCATCTGGACCGGCTGGCGGTGGCGGCTGAGCGGCGGGGGCATCGGGGGGTGAAGCTGTACCCGGATCGGTCGTCGGCGGTGCCGTTTCCCATGCTGCTGTTCACCGTGTGGGGGCCGAAGGAGGACGTGGGAGTCCTGGCGATGGCGCGGGCGATCCCTGGCGGCGAGTGGGCCTACTTCGACCTGTTCGCCGAGCCATGGCTTCCCTTCGCCCCGTGCCGAGATGCAGTGAAGGCGGCCGATCAGGTGGCCGCGCTGCTGCACCACCGGATGTATCCGGGGACCTTCCCGGCCGTGTCATGAAGCGGTGCGGGACCAACGCAGATCATCCCTGGAGAGGTAGGCCGATGTCTTCGCTGGCAAGGGAAGTTGTGGAGCTGGCCGAGCATGCTGATGCGATGGCCGAGAAGCTGTCGCGGCACGGTGACGGGCTCAGGCTGGCCGACACGGGCGCGACTGCCGAGAGCCTGAATGACGTGATCGACGCGGTCACGGCGATGTTCGGTGTGCTGGTCAAGCGGGTGGCGCTGATCAACAGCCGGAAGGCGGGCGGCAGCGGACGGGACTCGGCGTCGCTCCTGGAGGAAGCGGAACTGATCTGGATCTGGGCCGTGATGGGCTGGTGGTCGCACGGCGGCTGCTGGGCAATGGGCGCGGGCACCTGCTGACGGTGGAGCGCGGCGAAGACGGGGGGTGATGCGCCCTGCGGGCGGGGTTCCTGGCCCCCGGGGAGCGTCCGCCCGCAGGGTCGAAATGGGGGGGAAGAGGGGCGTGCACGTGTTGAGCGGCTTCTTGACGGTCGGCTCCGTGCACGCCCCTCGATCTCTTGTCCGGGGTCGGTGTGCGGGGGCCCGCGCGGGTGAAGGGGCCGCGGCGCCGGTTGCCTCGTTGGTGAGGGTGGGCCGGCGGATATGGCCGCAGGCCACCCCGAAGGGGCGACCGTAGGGAGTTCGGCCGGCGCAGCCCGACCGTGCACTTTCCAGTCCGGCCCCGCGCGGTGGTGGGCGCCGCTGCCCCGGCGCGAGCCTCAGCGCTCGGCCGGTGCGGTGGAGTGGGTCAGGTGATGGGGTGGCCTTCGGCGGCGATGGTGGTGGTGGCGGCTGGCCAGATGCTCACGGTGTGGTCTACCGGGGTGCCGCTGGCGGTGGCCAGGGTGGTGAGGCGGACTAGCGTGGGCGTTGCTGGCGGTATGTGCAGCGCGGCGGCTTCCCAATCGGCGGCGGGGCGGGTGTTGATGAAGCTGGTCGCGGTGGCGGGCCGTTGCCCGGTATGGGCGGTGAGGTTCTCGGGCCACGTGCCAGGCAAGAGGCTGGGCACCGTGAGCGGGTTGCCGGGCGTGACGCCGGGCGTGTAGGAGATTCGGACTTCTAGCGGGGTGGCGTCCGAGGTGGGGGTGACCACGAGTCGGCGGCGCACGGACACCGACGCGCCCGGCCCGGACAGGCGGAGCGCGTAGGCGACATCCGGCGGTGCGGGTTCGTACCCCACGGCCATGATCCGGATGCGGCTGAACTCGGCGGGGATCTGCCCGCTGATCGGGACCGTGTGCACGGGGCGCGGGACGGGCGAGGTGCCGATCTGGGCGGCGCGCGGCGCGGTGCGCTGGTCGTCGCGGCGGGTGGTGTCGGCAACGGTGCGCTCCATGTCGGCGGGCGCGGTCTGCTGCGTGGCGGCGGGGCCTGCGGTGGCGAGGTACCCGCGTGTGCCCTGGCCCTGTGCCCACCCGGCTAGCTCAAGCTCGTGCAGCACCCGGCGGCTGGTGCGGTTGGACACCTGCCAGCGCTGCTGGATCTCGGCGTTGGTGGGTAGCCACGCGCCCGGCTGTATCCGGCCCTCGACGATCTCGCGGATGATCTGGTCGCGGATGGTGGTCCACAGCAGCGGCGTGGTTCCGGTGCGGCTGGAGGGCTCTCGGCTCTGTCCCAATGTGGCCACTCCCCGCCTCTTGACCGGTGCCGTTGATCTGGTGCTTTACCTTCCCGATACCGAGCCTAGCGAACCCCCCTTGTGTACGCCAAGGTTTGCAGTTCAGCGGCCTTTGGCACACCTTTGTACGTACGGGACGCACCAAAGGTTGGTGCGTCGGCCGCAAAGCGGAGGTGGCAAGGGTGGAATTCCGGATCGACATGGACGGCATGTCGTGGCTGGTGGCGGACGCGCCGGAACAGCGGCGTGACTTCGAGACGAAGGCGCCCCGGACCAACGACGACGGGGAGCCGCTCTACCAGGTGCGGTTGCTGGTGATGGACGGGCAGGGGTCGGCGCCGATCAAGGTCGGGCTGGTCGGTGACCCCGGCGTCGGCCAGGGCGCGTTCGTGCGGCCGGTGGGGCTGCGGCTGAACGTGATCGACAGGCGGGGCGACAGCGTGCAGTGGTGGACGGCGGAGCGGCTGGAGCCGGTGCCGGGCGGCTCGGCGGGCGGCTCGGCGGGCGGGTCGGGCAAGGCGGCGGGGAAGGCGGGCGAGTGATGGGGCTCCGGGAGCTGCTGCGGGGCTCGGCGGTGGAGGTGCCGGGCGATGCGGTGGCGGCGGTCGGTGCGGTGGACCCGTGGGCGTGGGGTGAGTGCTCGTACGTGATCACCCTGAGCGGCACGGGACCGGTCCGGGTGCACTACACCATGACCGAACCGGCGGGGCCGTCGTGGCTGCGGCTGGTGCCGGTGTCGGAGCGTCGGCGGCGTCGGGTGCTGGGTGCGGCGATGAGGTCGGGTGCGCTGGCGGGCGCGGGCCTGGCGGGCGCGGACGGTCGTGCGGTCGGCGGGCCGGACGGTGAGCCGGGGCAGGTGGCGGCGCACGGGTGGGTGCACGTGGGCGGCTACTCCCGGTCGGCGTGGGTGCCGTTGCCTCCGGATCGGCGTGTCGGCGGGGTGCTGCTGGCGGACATGCTGACGGGCCTGGTGCCGGGCGAAGTGTGGCGGGAGCTGGACGCGCGGCGGTGTGAGGCGTGGGAGGCGTGGGCGCGGCGTGCGGGATCGGCTCCGGCCGTGCGGGTGGCGGGCATGGAGGAGACGCGCCGCGACTGGCGCGAGCCTCCGGCGTCGATGGAGGAGACGCGGCGGCAGGCGGTTGATCAGGGGCCGTGGGATCGGCGGGTCGCCGGGGGCGAGCGCGCGGCAGACGCGGACGGCTGGCCGGGCATCCGGCACGGTGGCGGTCTGGGCGGTGCGTGGTGACCCGTCCCGACCGCCGGTACTCCGGCGTCCAGGCGCCCGGCGGGGTCGGCCTTCCGCCCGTCCTCCAGCGGCCGGACCTGCCGGTGCGGGCTCGGCTCACTGCCGGGTCGGCGGTCATGCTCTGGGTGGTGCGGCCTAGCTGGTTGTGGCGGCGTGAGCTGGCGGCCCTGGCGGTGGTGGCGGCCGTGGCGGTGGCGGGCTGGCTGGCGCGGGGCTGGCTGGGTGGTGTGCTGGCGGCGGGCTGGCTGGTGTCGGCGGTCGCGGTGATCCCGTGGTCGCGTCGGCGGGCGGTCGCCACGTGGCGGCGGGGTCGGCTGCGGCGGCACTGGGACCGCGCGTGCCGGTTCGCGGGGCTGACGACGGTCAACGACCGCATCCCGCGCATCCGGGCGCATCGGGTGGTTCCGGCGGGTGATCGGCTGCTGGTGCGGGTGCCGCGCGGCGCGACGGTCGGTGAGCTGGAAGGCGAGGCGGAACGGGTGGCGGCGGTGCTGCGGGTGCGTGAGGTGCGGGTGGCGCGTGACACCGGTCGCGCGGACCTGGCGCACGTGGACCTGGTGCGGCGGGACCCGTTCGCCAACACGGGCGACCCGAACGTGTCCGCGCCGATCGGGTGGCCGTGGGCCGGTGGCGGGCAGCGCAGCATGAGTGATCCGATCCCGGTCGCGGTGGACGACATGGGTGATCCGATCGCGGTCCGGCTGCGGGGCAAGAACATCCTGTTCGGGGGTGAGCCTGAGAGCGGGAAGTCGGCGGGGCTGTCGCTGGTGCTGGGCGCGGCGGCGCTGGACCCGGCGTGCGAGATCTGGGGCATGGACGCCAAGCGGGTTGAGCTGGCGCTGTGGCGGCCGGTGATGACGCGGCTGGCCTACCACGTGGATGGGGCCATCGGCCTGGCGGAGGATCTGGTCAAGGAGATGGACCGGCGGTATGAGCTGCTGGAGTCGATGGGGCGGCGGGTGCTGAGTCCGCAGGACGCCCCGACGATCCTGTGGCCGGTGGATGAGCTGCGGTTCTTCACCGCCCACCCGGACCGCCGGGCGGCGCGGCACTTCAACTCGCTGGCGATCGACGTCGTGGCGCGGGGCCGCGCGGCGGGGATCATCGCGGCGCTCGCCACACAGAAGCCCAGTAGCGATGTGGTGCCCACGTCGCTGCGTGACCTGGTGGCGCTGCGGTGGGCGATGCGGTGCAGCACCAGGGACGCCAGCGACACGATTCTGGGTGCGGGGATGGCGTCGGTCGGGTTCGACGCCTCCGAGGTCGATGTGAACACGCGCGGGGTCGGGCTGCTGCACGCGGAAGGCAGCATGCCGCGACGCTGCAAGTCCTACTACCTGGACGACAACGAGATCCGCGATGTCGTAGCGCGCGGGGTCGCGCTGCGGCGGCTGGTAGCCGGTGACCGCTGGGTGTAACCGGCGGCCGGTTCTTCCCTCCCTCTCTCTTCAACCTTCGGGGCCTCGCGTGGCGGGGTCGGCGGGAGCGTGCCCGCTGCGCGGGGTCCCTTCTTCTCGATGGGAGCGAGCAAGTGACGATCTCCAAAGAGCTGGCGGAGCGGGTGTGCCCGTGCGCGGCGGTGGTGGCGGGGCGGGTGTACCCGCTGGCGGAGCCTCCGGCCGAGGCGGCGGGGCATGCGTGGGTGGACCTGGTGCGCGAGGTGGCGGACGTGCTGTGGGCCTTCGAGCTTCCGCCGGTCGAGGCCGATTCCCCGGACTGGTACGCGCTGAGCTGGTGCCTGTGGCGCTTCGTCTACGGGCACCAGGTGCGCGGCCGTCACGGGCGCGACCCCGGTGAGGAGCCGGGCGCGGGTGAGGACCCGGCGGCGGACTGCGGTACGGGCGGTGCGGCGTGAGTAGCCGGCGGACTGACCGCAGGTCACCCCGAAGGGGCGTAGGTCTGCCGTCCACGGACCCCGCACGGGTGGACCCGGCGGGCCGCACGGCCGGGAGCGTGCCGGGCGGGCTGGCCGGTGGGGTGCTGGCGGGGATGCTGGCGCGGGTCGCGGACGGCGAGAGCTGGCGGGCGTGGTCGCGTCAGGTGGCGCACACGGGGCACTGTGCGCGGCCGGTGCGGGTGGCTGGTGGCGCGATGGCGGTGGACGGGCGGACGGGTGAGATCCGGGCGGAGTGGTCGAGCAGGGGTGAGCCGGACGGGGCGCTTCTGCTGGCGTGCGGTGACCGGCGGGCGGCGGTCTGCCCAAGCTGTGCGGAGACGTATCGGCGGGATACCTGGCATCTGGTCTCGGCGGGCCTGCGGGGGCGTGCGCCGAGTCTGCCGGGTGGGGTGGATGCGGTCCCGGCGAGCGTGGGCACGCATCCGGCGGTGCTGGCGACCTTCACCGCGCCCAGCTTCGGGGCGGTGCATCGGGCGAGCGATGACGGGCCGTGTCGGGTGCGGCGGGGGCCGCTGGTGTGCGAGCACGCCATGCGCACGTGGTGCGATGCGCGGCACGCTGCGGATGATCCGCTGGTCGGGCGTCCGCTGTGCTGGGACTGCTACCGGTATGACGCTCACGTGCTGTGGCACGCGGCGGTGCCAGAGCTGTGGCGGCGGACGATGATCTACGTCTACCGGGCGCTGGCGCGGATCGGGGGCGGGCGGTCCGGCGTGCCGGTGTCGGTGCGGGCCGTGCGGTCGGTCGTGCGCGTGTCGTACGTCAAGGTGGCGGAGTATCAGCGGCGCGGGGCGGTGCACCTGCACGCGGTGATCCGCCTGGACGGCGTGGCGGACGGGGGCCGGTCGGCGACGGTGCCTCCTCCCGCGTGGGCGGACGTGACCGCGCTGGCGGATGCCATCCGGGACGCTGCCGGGCGGGTGGCGGTGCCGTGCCCGGTGGTGGGAGTGGCGGCGGCGCGGTGGGGCGCGCAGTTGGACGTGTCGCCGATCGCGGACCCGGCGCGGGCGGCGGGCTACTTGGCCAAGTACGCGACCAAGACGGCGGGCGATGTGTTCGCTGGGCTGCCGCCGCGCCGGTTCGGGCTGCGGGCGGTTGCGGCGGTGAGTCGCAAGGTCGCAAACCCGCATGTCGGCCTTCTGATCGCGGCGTGCTTCCGGCTGGCGCGGCGGCCGGAGTGCGCATCGCTGCGGCTGGCGGACTACGCGCACACCTTGGGCTTCCGGGGGCACTTCGCGACCAAATCGCGCTGGTACAGCGTGACGCGGGGGACGCTGCGGGCGGTGCGGCGGGCCTGGCGGACCCGGCATCGGCCGGAGGGTGACCCGTGGGCGGAGGCTGAGCGCGGGGACGGCGGGGCCGTGCTGGTGCGTGACTGGCGGTACCTGGGAACGGGCTGGCGAAGGTTGGGTGACGCTGACCTTGCCGCGACGCTGGCGCGCGATCATGCGGCGGCGCGGGATGCGGCGGACCTGGCCGTGACCGCTCGGCCGCCCGGCGACGGGGCGGGGGCGCGCGATGACTGACGCGGTGGTGATGGTGGCGGCGCTGGCGGCGGTGCCGATCCTGCTGCGCATCGGCTTGGGCGGTGGCGGGCGCTCTACCGTCCGGCTGCGGTGGCGGGTGCCGCTGCGGCACCGCTTCCCCCGGCTGTGGTGGTCGGGCCTGCTGCTCGGGCTGGTGCTGCTGGGCGTGGCCTGGCTGGCGTCCTCGTGCGGCTGGTGGTCGCTGTGACCGGCCCGCGCGAGAGTCACGGGGTGCTGTCCGGGCTGGCGGACATCCGGTTCCGGCGGTTCATCACTCCCCGCCTGATCAGTGTCCTGTACGTGGCGGTGTCGGCGTGCATCGGCTTCGGGGCGCTGTTCGCGCTGCTGCTGGTGTGGTCGGTGGCGTCCTGGATGGGCGGCGGTTGGTGGTGGTGCGCGCCCGTCATCATCGCGGCCGGAGTCGCCGGGATCGTGTGCGCTCGCATCGGGTGTGAGTGGGTGCTGATGGGGTTCACGCGGGGCCGTCCGGTCGAGGCGGCGCGGCCGGTCGCTCCTGCGGTGCCGCTTCCCCCGGCGGACCTTCCTCCCGCGACGCACCCTGCGGCGCCGCCTCCCCCGGCTCCGGGGTGGGGGCCTCCGACGCGTCCGGGGCCGTACCGGCGGTGAGCGGCGGGCCTGCCCGTGCGGGACGGCGCGGACCCCGCGCGGGCAGGGTCGCACTCGGGGGGCGCCGCGAATGCGGCTCCGCTGGTCTTGCACAGACACCGAGCGGCGGAAATGCGAAAGGCAGGCGCGGCGGCCCGCCCCCAAGGCGGTCGGTCGGGGTGGTGGGCGGCCGCCGGCCGCAACCCCATGCATTCCAGCGATCCAAAGTCAAGGGCTGCATGCGGCAATTGTGCGACAGAAATTGACCGATTCTGGTCGTTGATCACCTGCCTTTATCGGTGGCTGGTTTTGGCCCGTGGCTGGCCCGTAGGTGCAATTTCAGGGGTGGTTTCTGGTGGCCTCGGTGGATGTTATGTCGGTGCGCGACATGGCCTCTGAGCTGCACGTAGCGCGTTCTACGGTGTACCGGTGGCTCGCTACAGGGCGCGGCCCGAAAGCGTTCCGGCTGCCGAACAATGAGCTGAGGATTGTTCGCGCGGATTTCATAGAATGGCTTCACAAGCTCGGCACGGACGGAATGGAGACGCTCCGGTGATCAAAGCGCAGGACATCCAATTCTGGCAGATCCGCAAGCGCGCGAACAGGCGTAAGCCGTGGGAAGTGCGGTGGCGCGTCGACTCCGCACAGTTCTCCCGCTCGTGGCTCACCAAAGCGCTGGCGGAGACGCATCGGGCGGCGCTGGTGGCGGCGGCCCGTGAGGGCGCGGTGTTCTCTCCCGAGACCGGTGAGCCGGTGGC
>NZ_JBEPCJ010000170.1:0-10059 GCF_040299565.1 Spirillospora sp. NPDC000708 | reverse complement strand
GCCACCGGCGCCACCGGAACCGCCGTCATGGTCGCCACCGACATGACCGAAGGCATCATCGCCCGCTTCCGCACCATGCGCATCTCCCGCGCCTCGGTACTGACCGGCCACGTCATCGCCGCCGTCATCCAGCAACTCCTCGGCATGACCGTCCTGATCGCCATCGCCCTGGCCATCGGCTTCCGCCCCCACGCCGGCGCCACCGACTGGCTCGCCGCCGCCGCCATGCTCACCCTGTTCGCCTTCGCCATCACCTGGCTGTCGGTCGCCCTCGGCCTGAAGTCCTCCACCCCCGAAGCCGCCAGCAACGCCCCCATGCCCCTGGTCCTGCTGCCCTTTCTGGGCAGCGGATTCGTCCCCACCGACTCCATGCCCACCGCCCTGCGCTGGTTCGCCCAATACCAGCCCTTCACCCCCATCATGCAAACCATCCGCGGCCTCCTCCTGGACACCCCCATCGGCAACAACGCCGCCATCGCCACCGCCTGGTGCACCGCCATCGCCCTCGCCTCCTACCTGTGGGCCAAGCACACCTTCAACAAAGCCTGACCCCCACACAACCCGGCCACACAGGGCCGCCAGACCACCCGGTCCGGCGGCCCTGAGCCATTCGTGCATCCGGGAGTGCGGGTACGCCCCTGGAACACGGGCACGCGGATGGATCCGCGCCGGCGCCGGTGGTCAGGGGCGGGCGGCGAGCGGAGCCCGGTCGTCGGCCGCGCTCCCGGACGCCGTGTCGATCACTTCGTCCAGGACGTCGCGCGAGCGGACCAGATCGCCGATCAGGCGGTTGATGCGGTCGCGCTCCGCGGCGAGCTCCTCGACGAGCTTCGGGGTCGCGATCTCGTTCGGCCGGCCGTCGCCGTCCCTCATGCAGGGCAGCAGCTGGGCGATCTTCTTGCTGTTCAGGCCCGCGGCGTAGAGGGTCTGGATGCGGACGACGCGGTCGACCGCCCACTCGCCGTAGTCCCGGTGCCCGCCGGGCGTCCGTTCGGCGCGGAGCAGTCCTTGCGCCTCGTAGTAGCGCAGGGAACGCTCGCTTACGCCGCTGCGCCGGGCCAGCTCACCGATCCGCATTCCGCACCCCGTGAAGACCACTTGAACCTGACACCAATGTGAGCTCCTACCTTGCCGCCATGACGAGCGGATCGTCCAGGGAGGGAAGCAGCGATGAGTGAACTGACCGGCAAGGTGGCGCTGGTGACCGGCGGCAGCCGCGGAATCGGCGCGGCGACGGCGAAGCGGCTGGCCGGTGCGGGAGCGGCGGTCGCGTTGACCTACGTCGAGGCGGCGGACCGAGCGCGGAAGGTCGCCGAGGAGATCGAGGCGGACGGCGGCAGGGCCGCGGTGGTCCAGGCCGACTTGACCCGTCCCGACGCCGCGGCGGAGGCGGTGGAGCGGACGGTGCGGGAACTGGGCCGCATCGACATCCTGGTGAACAACGCGGGCTTCCTCGCCTACGGCCCGCTGGCGGAGGTGACGGACGAGGAACTGGACCGGGTCCTCGCCGTGGACGTCCGGTCGGTGTTCCTGGCCGCCCGGGCGGCCGCGCGCCACATGGGCGACGGCGGGCGGATCATCAGCATCGGGTCGTGCTTCAACGGGCGCGTTCCCGGCGCGAACTTCGTCCTGCAGGCGACGGCCAAGTCCGCGCTCGTCGGGTTGACCAAGGGGCTCGCGCGGGAGCTGGGGCCGCGCGGGATCACCGCCACCGTCGTGGACCCGGGACCGATCGACACCGACATGAACCCGGCCGGCGGCGAGACCGCCGGCTTCCAGCGCTCCCTCACCGCGCTGGGACGGTACGGCGAGGCCGAGGACATCGCCGCCGCGGTGGTCTACCTGGCGGGTCCCGGCGGCCGCTACGTCACCGGCACCGCCCTGGCCGTGGACGGCGGGTACACCGTCTGACGGCGGCCGGTCCCCGTCCGCGGGCGGGCGGGGACCGGGCCGCGGTCGCACGTCAGCCGTCGTGGTCGAAGGCGTCGCGGTTGCCGGCGATGGCGGACCGGTGGGTCCGCACCCAGAGGACGAGGTGGTCGACGGCCTGCGCGAGCGAGCGGCCGAGCGCGGTGAGCTCGTACTCGACCCGCGGGGGGACCTCGGGGTAGGCGGTCCGGGTGACCAGGCCGTCGCGGTGCAGCGCGCGCAGGGTGTGGCTGAGCATCCGCTGGGAGATGCCGCTGATCCTCTCGTGCAGGGCGGTGTAGCGCATGGGGCCGGACGCCAGCTCCGTGACGATCAGGACGGTCCACTTGTCGCCGACGCGGGCGAGGATGTCGCGGACGAGCCCGATGGTCTCGACGCAGTCGGGCGCGACCCCCTGCGCGGTCAGTTCGGCGCGGAGCGCGGCGTCCATGCGATTCGGCCCTTCGCGTTGCGTTGCCTACCTCAAAGTGCGTATTGGCGAGGGGGATTAATGCCCGCCGATCCGCGATTCCTACCGATCGTAAGTGCGGAGGCCCGCTGCGGCGGCCAGCGAACGGAGGACGCGGGATGAGCGACCAGGACACCGGACCGAGGCGGACGGACGGCGGAACGGAGGTCCGCCACGAGACCTTCACGATCTCCCGGCGGCTGGACGCGCCGCCGTCCGCGGTCTTCGCCGCCTTCGCCGACGACGCGGTCCGGCGGCGCTGGGTCAAGCTCCCCGGGTCCGGAGCCACGTACCACCACGAGTTCCGCGTCGGCGGCGGCGAGACCGCTCAGAGCACGTTCGCCGTCCTGGACGCGGCGCCGGAACATCTCGACTACCGGTCCCGCTACATCGACATCGTGCCGGAGCGGCGCATCGTCTACGTCTACGAATCCACTGTCGACGAGGTGCTCCGCTGGACCTCGCTCGTCACAGTCCAGATGACCGGCGACGCCGGATCGACCGATCTGACCTGGACCGAACAGGTCGCTTTCCTCACCCGCACGGGCGACGGCTCCGCGGACCTCCCGCATTTGCGCGGCGCGACGGCGCTTCGCCTGACCGGCCTGGCGGTGGCGCTCCAGCCGCCGACGTCGGTGGCGCCCGCCGGGGGCCGGAGATTCGCCTAGGGCTTCCCAGGGCTTCCTAGGGATTCGGCTAGGGACTCACACGGGTCCGGCCGGGCGCCATTTCGGAGACCGTTGTTCTCGGCCCCGAAATGGACGCACTCGGCTGGAGGGACAGTGACGACTAACGATCCATCGCCCGGACCCGCGGAAAGGGCGCGAACACGATGAATCTGCACTGGACCGAGACCGCGTCGTGCGTCTCTGTCGATGCCGATCTGTTCTTTCCGCTGGGCGACGAGACCGTCCACGCGGAACAGATCGCCGAGATCCGCCGGGTCTGCGCCGCGTGCCCGGCCGCGCGCCGCTGCCTGGAATGGGCGCTGACGACCGGCGAGCCGGAGGGCATCTGGGCCGGGACGACCCCGGGCGAGCGGCGCCGCATCCGGGCCGCCGGCCGGACGGTCAGCGCCCCTCCCGGTTCGGGATGATCGTGAGGACGGCCGTCAGGACGCAGGTGGCCGCGATCGCCGCGACGATCGCGGCCACCCCGGCCCCCGGCGCCGCGAGCGGCAGCAGCAGGACCGCGGCGACCCCGCACAGCACCACCGCCGGATGCATGACGCGGGCGCCCGGCAGGGGCGTGTGGACCGTCCAGAGCAGCAGGACGAACAGCGCGGTCGGGATCGCGACGGCGTAGCAGGCCGCGAGCGGCGACGCCCCGGCGTCGTGCCCCGTCTGCCCGACCGCCACCTCGAGCCCCGCGCCGAGCGCGGCGAGGCTCGCGAAGACGCCGTAGTGGCCGTAGCCCCACCGGTAGGACCGGTGACGGCCGTCGCTGAGCGCCTCGCCCGCCGGGACGAGGAAGTAGAGCCACCAGAGGGCGAACAGCAGGACGAGGCCGGACCCGGCGATGACGATGAGCCGGCCGCTGACCTCCGCCTCGTCGAGCGCCCCGGCGACCGCGTTGGACGCGGCGAGGACGCTCTCCCCGAAGAGGATGATCGTGAACAGGCCGTAGCGTTCGGCGATGTGGTGCGGATGCCAGCTGGTGGGGCCGGCCCGCTCCGCCCACCGCGGCACCGCGAGCTCCAGCAGGGCCAGGGCCGCGAAGCACGGGACCCGCGTCGCCGGCGGCAGGGCGCCCGCCTCGGCCGCGACGAGCCAGAGGATCCAGCCCGCCTGCGCGACGGTGACGCCGAGGGCGTAACGCAGCGCGGTGCGGCGGCCTGCCGGGTCCTCGGCGCCCGCCCGCAGCCACTGCGCGACGAGGGCGGTCCGCATGACGAGGTAGCCGATCGCGACGGTGCGGTAGTCGGAGTGGTCCGCCGCCGCCGGGACGCCCGCCGCGAGGACGAGGACGCCCGCCATCTGCAGCATGGTCAGCAGCCGGTACGGGATGTCGTCGGTGTCGTACGACGACGCGAACCAGGTGAAGTTCATCCACGCCCACCACACCGCGAAGAAGACCTGGAGGAACGGGACGAGTCCGGACAGGGCGTGCCCGCCGGCGACGTGCTCGGCGAACCGGGCGGTGACCGCCGCGACCGCGACCACGAAGGTGAGGTCGAACAGCAGCTCCAGCTGGCTCGATGCGCGGTGCGGCTCGTCGATCGCGCGCGCGGTCATCCGGACCCGGATCCGGCACGCGGCACCTGCTGGCGGCACGGTCTCGCTCCCGTCGTCGCATGGCTCGTCCAGCCGCGAAGACAAGGGAGGAGCCCCGTTTGTGACGCCCGGGGCCCGATCCGGCCGCTTCCCGGAATCTTCCGCCGGAGCTGTCACAGCCCGGCGGGGCGGCCTGTCTTAGCTGGCGACCGGGCGGTGACCGACGGCCCGGCGGACGGAAGGGATCCTCATGAAGATCGTGGTCATCGGCGGTACCGGCCTCATCGGCTCCAAGGCCGTGGAGATGCTCCGGCAGCACGGGCACGAGGCGGTGCCGGCCGCGCCGAACACCGGCGTCGACACCCTCACGGGCGAGGGGCTCGCGGAGGTCCTGGAGGGCGCGTCCGTGGTGATCGACGTCTCCAACTCGCCGTCCTTCGAGGACACGGCGGTGCTGAACTTCTTCACGACCTCGACCGGCAACCTGCTGGAGGCGGAGAGGAAGGCGGGCGTCGGCCACCACGTCGCGCTGACGATCGTGAACACCGACCGGCGGCCCGACATCGGGTACTTCCGGGCGAAGGTCGCGCAGGAGAGGCTGATCGCGGAGTCGCCGATCCCGTTCTCGCTGATCCACGCGACGCAGTTCTTCGAGTTCGGGCGCAGGATCGCCGACGAGGCCGCCGCCGGCGGGGACACCGTCCCGATGCCGCCGGTGCTGTTCCAGCCGATCGCGGGCGAGGAGGTGTCCCGGACGGTCGCGCGGACCGCGGCGGGCGAGCCGCTGAACGGCCGGATCCAGATCGCCGGCCCGGAGGTGTCCCGGATGGACGAGTTCTTCCGCAAGGCGCTGGCGGCGTGGGGCGACCCGCGCGAGGTGGTCACCGACCCGCACGCGCACTACTTCGGCGCCGAGATGCACGAGCGCGACCTCGTCCCGGACGAGGGCGCCGCGACCCTCGGCGAGATCAGGTACGCCGACTGGCTGGCGGCGAACCCCGTCAAGTGACCTCCCCGTCAAGTGACCCCCGTCAAGTGACACCGTCCGCACCGACAAGCCGAGGAGGCGCCTCCATGTCCGGTTCCGACTCCACCGCCGCCGAGCAGAAGCCCAGGTCGACCGCGTGGCAGACGGCGCTGACCACCGTCCAGGAGGTCGAGCCGCCCTTCATCCCGGCCGGCGCGCACGCCATGACCGTGGTCATCGAGTACCCGCCCGGCGACCCCGGCGCGCCGCCGCACCGGCATCCCGGTCCCGCGTTCGGCTACGTGCTGGAGGGCGAGATGCTGATGGAGCTCGAAGGGCAGCCGCCCCGGCCGGTCCCGGCGGGCGAGGCGTTCTGGGAGCCCGGCGGCGACGTCATCCACTACCAGGACGGCAACAACCGCGACGACATGCCCGTCCGGTTCGTCGTCACGATGCTCTGCGAGCCGGGCAAGCCCATGCTGACCCTGGTGGACGAGGCGGAGCTCGCCGAGCGCGCCCACCTGCGCGTTCCCCGGGATTCCTGACCCGGCACCGCGACGGCCCGGCCGCACCCGCACCACGACGGCCCGGCCGCGCCCGCACCACGGCCCGGCCGCCGGGCGGGCCGCCCGGCGGCCGTCCCGACGATCCCCGCGTGGAGGACAGATGAGCAGGCCGACGGGCGACGAGTTCGAGATCGAGTTCGAGGCGGAGGTCGAGGCCGAACTGGACCTCGCCGTGGCGAGCGAGCCGGGACCGGCCGGGCCGCCGGCCTCGGAGTGGCTGTTCGACCCGGCCGACGTCGAGCGCGAGGAGGTCGAGCTCCGCAACCTCCTCGGCGCGGCCGAGGAACTGGAGGCCGACCCCCGGTCGCGCGGCACCGGCACCGGCACCGGCGAAGGCGCCTGACCCCCGCCCACCCCACGACATCCGAAGCGAGACACCATGAACCACCCGGCCGGGCGGCAGCATGCCCCCGTTCCCCTCCCGCCGGCGGGGATCGCCACGCTCGACGATCTCCGCGAGCACCTCCAGTGGGCGATCGAGCTGGAGCACGCGACCCTGCCGCCGTACCTGTGCGCGCTCTACTCGCTCGACCCGGAGCGCAACCCCGAGGCCGTCGAAGCGGTGGCGGGCGTCTTCATCGAGGAGATGCTTCACCTGGCGCTGGCCGCGAACCTGCTCAACGCCGTCGGCGGGAGCCCGCGGCTGGACGCGCCGGAGCTGCTGCCGCCGCACCCCCGGCGGCTCCCGCACGCCGCGCCGTCGCTGGAGCTGTCGCTGCTCCCGTTCGGCGACGAGGCGCTCGACATGTTCCTGCGGCTGGAGCGGCCGGCGCCGCCCGGCGCCCCCGCCGAGGGCGACGGCTACGAGACGATCGGGCAGTTCTACGAGGCGGTCGAGGCCGGGCTGCGCGGGCTGTGCGACCGGCTCGGCGAGGCGGCGGTCTTCACCGGCGACCCCGCCCGCCAGGTCGGCGCCGAGCACTTCTCGCACACCGCCGGACGGATGATCGCCGTCACCGGCCTCGCCACGGCGCTGACCGCGCTGGAGGAGATCGTCGAGGAGGGGGAGGGCACGTCCCGCGGCGCGGTCTGGGACGGCGACCCGGACGTCCACCACCCCGACCGGGACGAGGTCGCCCACTACTACCGCTTCCAGGAGCTCAGGACGGGGCGGCGGTACCGCCGCGGCGACACCCCGCGGTCCGGGCCCACCGGCGAGCCGCTCACCGTGGACTTCGCCGGCGTCCTGCCGATGCGTCCCAACCCGAAGATCGCCGACCACGCTCCCGGCAGCGCGATCCGGACGGCCCAGGAGGAGTTCAACCGGACGTACTGCACGCTGCTTCACCTGCTGGAGCAGGCGTTCAACGGCAGCCCGCGGCTGCTCGCGGTCGCCGTCGCGACGATGTACAAGCTGAAGGCGCAGGCCCAGGCGCTGATGCGGACGCCCGACGGCGAGGACGCCACCGCCGGCCCCACGTTCGAGTACGTCCCGCCGGAGGAACGCGGATGGACCGCCGGCCACGAGCCGCAGCGGATCAACGTGCTCCCCGACGGCCCGTACCTCGTCTACGGCGGCGTCCCGCTCCGCCGCAAACGCAAGATCGTCTCTGCTGAGAACAACGCGCTCACCTGGCGGACCGGGGAAGCGCTGCCGACGGAGGCCACCTACGCGCTGTGCCGCTGCGGCCATTCGGGGTCGAAGCCGTTCTGCGACGGGACGCACGCCCTGATCGGGTTCGACGGCACCGAGACCGCCGACGTCCGGCCCTACGAGGAACTGCAGCACGTGCACGACGGGGTGGCCATCTCGGCGCAGCGGGTCGGCGAGCTGTGCATCCACGCCGCGTTCTGCATCGGCCGCACCCGGCCGATCGCGGAGATGCTCGCCGAGACCGGCGACAGCGACGTCCGCTCCAACATCATGGGGCGGATCGACCACTGCCCCTCCGGCTCCTACAGCTACGCCCTGCGGCGCGGCGGGGAGACCGTCGAGCCCGACCTCCCGCCGGCCGTGTCCGTCCTCGAAGAGGAGGACGGGCTGGCCAGCGCGCTGTGGGTGACCGGCGGCGTGCCGGTGCACCGCGCCGACGGGCGGCCCCTGGAGACCCGGAACCGCATGACCCTGTGCCGTTGCGGGCACTCCTCCGGCAAACCGCTGTGCGACGGGACCCACCGAAAGATCGACTTCCGCGAGGAAGCGCCAGGCCCGGCGACCCGCCCGGCCGGCACCACCACGGAGAAGGGAAGCACGGCATGAGCGAGCACGTCCTGGAGCCTGCGGCGCAGGAGTTCGGCGAGGCCGCGGCGAAACCGCCGCTCCTGTACGAGCGCGGGACCGAGGGGGCGCGAAAACTCCTCGACGACGTCCAGGCCGGCCCGGTCGCGGCGCCCGACGTCGACGACACGTGGATCACGGTCCCGGCGGAGGTCGGCGACGTCCGGGTCCGCATCGTCCGGCCCGCCGGGACCGCCGGGACGGTCCTGCCGGCCGTCCTGTACGTGCACGGCGGCGGCTGGGTCCTCGGCAACGCCGGCACCCACGACCGGCTCGTCCGCGAGCTCGCCGCCGGCACCGGGGCCGCGTTCGTGTTCGTCGAGTACGACCGCTCGCCCGAGGCCCGCTACCCGGTCGCGATCGAGCAGGCCTACGCCACCGCGCAGTGGATCATCCGGCACGGCGCGGAGCAGGACCTCGACCCGTCCCGGCTCGCGGTCGCGGGCGACTCGGTCGGCGGGAACATGGCCGCCGCGCTGGCGATCATGGCGAAGCGGCGCGGGGACGTGACGTTCGTCCACCAGTCGCTGTACTACCCGGTCACCGACGCCGCGCAGGACACCGCCAGCTACCGCGAGTTCGCCAACGGCCCGCACCTCACCGCCAAGGCGATGGCCTGGTTCTGGGACGCCTACACCACCGATCCTGCCGAGCGCGCCGAGATCACCGCCTCGCCGCTGCGCGCCACCCTCGACGACCTGGCCGGGCTGCCGCCCGCGCTGGTCATCGTCGACGAGAACGACGTGCTCCGCGACGAGGGCGAGGCCTACGCCCGCCGCCTGACCGAGGCGGGCGTGCCGACCACGAGCATCCGCTACAACGCCGCGATCCACGACTTCATGATGCTGAACCCCGTCCGGGACACCCAGGCGTCCCGGGCCGCGACGGCCCAGGCCATCGCCGTCATCAAGGCCGCCCTCGGCACCGGGAAGGACGCCTGATGAGCACCGAGAAGCCCGTCGTCGTCCTGGTCCACGGCGCGTTCGCCGAATCCGCGAGCTGGAACCGCGTCATCCGGCGCCTGAACGGCCACGGTCTCCGCGCCGTCGCCGCGGCCAACCCGCTGCGCTCGCTGGCGGGCGACGCCGCCTACGTGCGCGACGTCGTCGCCGGGATCGGCCGCCCGGTGGTCCTGGTCGGCCACTCCTACGGCGGCATGGTGACCACCGCGGCGGCGGCGGGGGACCCGGCCGTCCGGTCGCTGGTCTACGTCGGCGCCTTCGCGCCCGACTCCGGCGAGAGCGCCCTGCAGCTGTCCGGCAAGTTCGAGGGCAGCACCCTGGCGGGCGCGCTCGTCGGCTACCCGGTCGCGTCCGGCGGCAACGAGTTCCGGATCGACGAGGAGAAGTACCACGGGCAGTTCTGCGCCGACCTGGACGCCGAGGAGGCCGCCCTCATGGCGGCGACGCAGCGCCCGGTGACCGAGCGGGCGCTGGCCGACGCGCTCGAGGTGAGCGAGCCGGCCTGGCGCACCAAGCCGTCGTGGTTCGTGTTCGGCGGCCTCGACCGCAACATCCCGGCCGAGGCGATCCGGTTCATGGCCGAGCGGGCCTCGGCCCGCGGGACCCACGAGGTCGCCGGAGCCTCGCACGCCATCGCGGCCTCGCAGCCCGACGCCGTGGTCGCCGCCATCCTCGACGCCGTCGGCGCCGACGGCGGCTGATCCGGGAAGGACCGTGTCGAGCCGGCCGTCCGCCCGATCCCGCGCGCGGGGTCGG
>NZ_JBEPCJ010000169.1:0-10067 GCF_040299565.1 Spirillospora sp. NPDC000708 | reverse complement strand
GTCCTTTGCTGTAGTGCCGCTGTTTACTTCCTGGTCGTGGCGCGCCCGCCCCCGCCCCCCCGGCCGCCCCCGGGGGGGGCCCCGCCGGCCCCCGGGGGGGGTGGTGGATTGCGTGGGGGGGCCGCCCGCCCCCCCCCGCGCCCGGGACGGACGGGCACGGCGGGGCACGGCGGGCGTCAACCGTTGATGTTGATGTTGACGTTCGTGTTGTGGTCGCCGCAGCAGTGGTGGCAGCCCCCGGCGATGGCCGCGGGCGCGGCGGCGGACGCCGTGGAGGCCGACGCGGCCGTGGAGAGGCCGAAGAAGCCGGCGAGCAGCGCGGCGACGGTCAGGACCAGGGCAGAGAGAAACTTCCGCATGATCATCCCTTTCGTTCGTTATGCGGCGGTCGCCCCGCGATGGTCCCCTTGCGGGCACTCTCTGTAACGTCACCATCGCCATAAGTAGGCAAAGGCGCGGCGGGTCAGTACGACTTGGGCAGCCCCAGCGAGTGCTGCGCGACGAAGTTGAGGATCATCTCCCGGCTCACCGGCGCGATCCGCATCAGCCGGACGACCCCGGCCAGCATCCCGACGCCGTACTCGGTGGTGAGGCCGTTGCCGCCGTGGGTCTGGATGGCCTGGTCGACGCAGTGGATCGCGGCCTCGGCCGTCGCGTACTTCGCCATGTTCGCGGCCTCGCCGGCGCCCATGTCGTCGCCCTCGTCGTACAGCCAGGCGGCCTTCTGCCCCATCAGCCGGGCCAGCTCCAGCTCGATCTTGGCGGCGGCGAGCGGGTGCGCGAGGCCCTGGTGCGCGCCGATCGGCGTCCTGAAGACCTGCCGGTCCTTGGCGTAGGAGATCGCCTTGCCGAGCGCGAGGCGGCCGATCCCGGCGCCCATCGCCGCCGCCATGATCCGCTCGGGGTTGAGGCCGGCGAAGAGCTGCAATAGGCCGCCGTCCTCGTCGCCGACGAGCGCGTCGTAGGGCAGCCGGACGTCGTCGAGGTGGCAGATGAACTGCTTCTCCGGCGACACGATCTCCATGTCGATGGGAGTGAAGGTGAAGCCGTCGGTACGGGTGGGAACGATGAACAGCGACGGCCGCAGATTGCCCTTCTGGTCCTCGGTGCGGCTGACGAACAGCACCGCGTCGGCCTCGTCCACGCCGGAGATGAACGTCTTCTGCCCGTTCAGCACCCAGCCGTCGCCGTCGCGGCGGGCGGTGGTGGTGATGCGGTGCGCGTTGGACCCGGCGTCCGGCTCGGTGATCGCGAACGCCATCTTCACCGACCCGTCGGCGAACCTCGGCAGCCAGTGCTTCTTCTGCGCCTCGGTGCCGGACCGGGCGATGATCGTCGCGCAGATCGCCGGGGAGACGACCATCAGCAGCAGCGGGCAGCCCGCCGCGGCGAGCTCCTCGCAGACGGCGGCGAGGTCGCCGATGCCGCCGCCTCCGCCGCCGTACTCCTCCGGCACGTTGACGCCGAGGTAGCCGAGCCGCCCGGCCTCGGCCCACAGCTCGTCGGTCTTCTCGCCGGCGCGCGCCTTCTCGACGTAGTACGACGAGCCGTACTTGGCGCCCAGCTCGGCGACCGCTGCGCGCAGCGCCTGCCGTTCCTCGGTCTCGACGAAGCTCATTCGGGGGTTCCTTCCACGGAGATGACGGCGAGGACGGCGCCGGACTCGACCTGCCGCCCGGCCTCGACGTTCAGTTCGGCGACGGTCCCGGCGGCGGGGGCGGCGATGCGGTGCTCCATCTTCATCGCCTCCAGGACGACGAGGGTCTGCCCCTCGGCGACGGCCGCGCCGGGCTCGGTCTCGACCCGCACGACCGTCCCGGGCATGGGGGCGAGCAGGGAGCCGGGCGCGACCTGCGCGCTCGGGTCGGTGAAGCGCGGCACGGCCCGCAGCGCGACGGCGCCGAGCCGGGAGTCGACGAACACCTCGTCTCCGGAGGCGGCGACCGCGAACGTCTCGCGCAGCCCGTCCCGGTCGAGGACGACGCGGTCCGGTCCGGCGCTCACCAGCGCCGTTCCCGGGCACAGCTCGCTGACCAGGCCGTCGCGGCCGAGGCGGTAGTCGACGTCGACCGTGCCGTGCGGGCCGTCGAACGACCGGCGCTGCGGCTGCGACCGGACGTTGCGCCACCCGGACGGCAGCCCGCCGAGCACCCCGGCGGACGCACGCTCCCGCGCCGCGCCGGCGAGGGCGGCGGCCAGCGCGGACACCGCGACGGTCTCCTCGCCGGCGAGCGGCGCGGCCAGGGCGTCCAGTCCGATCCGGTCGAGGTAGCCGGTGTCGGTGTCCCCGGCCAGGAACGCCGGCTCCTCCAGGATGCGCACCAGCAGGTCGCGGTTGGTGGTCAGGCCGTGGACGCGGGCGCCGCGCAGCGCGGCCGCCAGGCGGCGCGCGGCGGCGGCGCGGGTCGGCGCCCAGGCGATGACCTTGGCGAGCATCGGGTCGTAGTGGACGCCGACCTCGCTGCCGCTCTCCACGCCGCTGTCGAGCCGCAGCCCGCCGGACGGCGGGACGGCGAACGCCGCGTCCACCCCCGGCACCTCGAAGGTGTGCAGGGTGCCGCTCGCGGGCCGCCAGTCGTGCGCGGGGTCCTCGGCGTACAGGCGCACCTCGATGGCGTGCCCGCGCGGCTCCACGCCGTCCTGCGGGAGGGCGCCGCCCTCGGCGCACTCGATCTGCATGCGGACGAGGTCGACCCCGTACACGCATTCGGTGACGGGGTGCTCGACCTGGAGACGGGTGTTGATCTCCAGGAAGTAGAAGCGGCCGTCCGGCGCGAGCATGAACTCGACGGTCCCGGCGCCGACGTACTCGATGGCGCGGGCGGCGTTCTCCGCGGCCGTGCACAGCGCGTCGCGCAGCGCGTCGTCGACGGCCGGCGACGGCGCCTCCTCGATGATCTTCTGGTGGCGGCGCTGGATGGAGCACTCCCGCTCGCCGAGGGCGACGACGGTGCCGTGCGCGTCCGCGATGATCTGCACCTCGATGTGGCGGGCGCTCTCCAGCAGCGGCTCGCAGAACACGGTCGGGTCGCCGAACGCCGACTCGGCCTCGCGGCGGGCGCCGGCGACGGCGTCCGGCAGCTCGTCCAGGGTCCGGACGATCCGCATGCCGCGCCCGCCGCCGCCCGCGGACGCCTTCACCAGCAGCGGCAGGTCGGCGGCGGTGACCTGCGCGGGGGCCAGTTCCGGCAGCACCGGCACCCCGGCCGCCGCCATCAGCTTCTTCGCCTCGATCTTCGAGCCCATCGCGGCGATCGCGGCGGGCGGCGGCCCGATCCAGGTCAGGCCCGCGTCGAGGACGGCCTGCGCGAACGCGGCGTTCTCCGACAGGAACCCGTAGCCGGGGTGGACGGCGTCGGCGCCCGCCCGGCGCGCCGCGTCCACCACCTTCGCGGCCGCGAGGTAGGTCTCGGCGGGCGACGCCCCGGGCAGCCGCACCGCCGCGTCCGCCTCGCGGACGTAGGGCGCGCCCGCGTCGGGGTCGGAGTGCACGGCGACGGTCCCGATGCCGAGGTCCCGGCAGGCCCGGAACACCCGGCGGGCGATCTCGCCGCGGTTGGCGACCAGCACAGTCTTGATCATCTGCGACTCACATCCGGAAGACGCCGAAGCCGTCGGCTCCGCGCACGGGCGCGTTGTGGACAACGGACAGGCACAGGCCGAGGACGGTGCGGGTGTCGCGCGGGTCGATCACCCCGTCGTCGTAGAGCCGGCCGGACAGGAAGAACGGCAGCGACTCGGCCTCGATCTGCGTCTCGACGAGTTCGCGCATCGCGCGGTCCTGGTCCTCGTCGTAGGCCTGGCCGCGCGCCTCGGCGGCCTGCCGCGCCACGATCGACAGCACGCCCGCGAGCTGCTGCGGCCCCATCACCGCCGACTTCGCGCTCGGCCAGGTGAACAGGAACCGGGGGTCGTACGCCCGGCCGCACATGCCGTAGTTGCCGGCGCCGTACGACGCCCCCATCACGATGGTGATGTGCGGGACCCTGCTGTTCGCCACCGCGTTGATCATCAGGGCGCCGTGCTTGATGATCCCGGCCTGCTCGTACTCCTTGCCGACCATGTAGCCGGTGGTGTTGTGCAGGAACAGCAGCGGCGTGTCCGCCTGGTTCGCGAGCTGGATGAACTGCGCGGCCTTCTGCGCCTCCGCGCCGAACAGCACGCCCTGCGCGTTGGCGAGGACCCCGACCGGGTAGCCGTGGATCCGGGTCCAGCCGGTGACCAGGCTCGTCCCGTACAGCGGCTTGAACTCGTCGAACTCCGAGCCGTCCGCGATCCGCGCGATCACCTCGCGCGGATCGAACGGGATCTTCAGGTCCTCGGGGACGATCCCCGCCAGCTCCTCCGCGTCGTACCGCGGCTCCTCGACGGGGCCGGGCGCGGGGCCGAGCTTGCGGTGGTTGAGGTTCTTGACGATCTGCCGCCCGATGCGCAGCGCGTCCGCCTCGTCCGCGGCCATGTAGTCGGCGAGGCCGGACGTGCGGGCGTGCATCTCGGCGCCGCCGAGCTCCTCGTCGTCGGCCTCCTCGCCGGTCGCCATCTTCACCAGCGGCGGCCCGCCGAGGAACACCTTCGCGCGCTCCTTGACCATGACGACGTGGTCGCACATGCCCGGGATGTACGCGCCGCCGGCGGTGGAGTTGCCGAACACCAGCGCGATCGTCGGGATCCCGGCGGCCGACAGCCGGGTCAGGTCCCGGAACATCCGGCCGCCCGGGATGAAGATCTCCTTCTGCGTCGGCAGGTCCGCGCCGCCCGACTCGACCAGGTTGATCACGGGCAGCCGGTTCTCCAGCGCGATGTCGGACGCGCGGAAGCTCTTCTTCACCGTCCACGGGTTGCTGGCGCCGCCCCGCACCGTCGGGTCGTTCGCGACGATCATGCATTCGACGCCCTCGACGACGCCGATGCCGGTGACGACGCTCGCGCCGACCGGGAAGTCGCTGCCCCAGGCGGCGAGGGGGCTGAGCTCCAGGAACGGCGAGTCGGGGTCGAGCAGCAGCTCGATCCGCTCTCTGGCCAGCATCTTCCCGCGCTTGCGGTGCCGGGTGACGTACTTCTCGCCGCCTCCCTCCAGCGCCTTGGCGTGCTCGGCGTCCAGCGCCGCCAGCTTCTCCAGCATGGCCGCGCGCCGCTCCCGGTACTCCGGGCCGCCGGTGTCGAGCGTGCTCTTGAGGGTCAACGGACTCCCTCCGGGTTCTCGATGTTCTCCGCCGCCGGAGCCCCGGCCTTGGCTTTGGCCCCGGCTCCGGCCTCGGTCCTGGCCTCGGCCTGCGGGGCGAGCAGGGTTTCGGGCACGTCGGCGAGGCGGGACCGCAGCCACTCCCCCAGGGCCTTGCCCTGCGGGTCGAACCGGGTCGAGGCGGACACGCCTTCCTGCAGCAGGCCCTCGACGACGAAGTTGACGGCCCGCAGGTTCGGCAGGACGTACCGCCGGACGCGGTGGTCGCGGGTCTCGGGCATCAGCTCGTTCAGCCGCTCGACGGTGAGGAAGGGCTCCAGCCACCGCCACTGCGCGTCCGTGCGGGCCCAGACGCCGATGTTGGCGTCCCCGCCCTTGTCTCCGCTCCGCGCCCCCGCGACGCGTCCCAGCGGGACCCGCACCGTCCGCCCGGCGGGCGGGGGCGGGTTTTCCACAGAACGCGATTCGACTTCCCGGGCGCGCCCGGCGGGCTGGACACTGGAAGTGGGGTCGCCCCCCTGGGCGGGCGGGGGCCGCCTCCCATGCGCCTCAGCTTCCGGTTCCTCCGGCGTCCCGGCGCCCGGCTCCTCCCCCATCCCGGCCCTCGGCTCCTCCGGCGTCCCGACGCCTGGCTCCGCGACGACCGGCGCGGCGGGGATCGGCACGCGCTTCCCGTCGGGCAGGACGGCGACGTGCTCGACCTCCCCGTTGGGCACGAACGCCGGCTTGCACACCCCGTACGGGCCGCCCTTCCCGGGCGGCGACGTCATCGTGAACCCGGGGTATCCGGCCAGCGCCAGCTCCACGACCGCCCCGCTGAACCGGCGCCCCACCTTCTCCGGGTCCGGGTCGAGGACGGCGCACCGCAGCAGCGAGGTCGCCGCCCCCTGCGAGGCCGGATCGGTCGCGGGGGCACCGATGAGCGTCCACTCGACGCGGGCCGGCGGCGCGTCGCCGAACGCGGCCTCGAGCTGGGCCTTCGCGAACGCCGCCTTGGCCTCGATGCCGAGTCCGGTGAGGACGAACGTCATCTCGTTGCGGTGACCGCCGAGGTGGTTCAGGCACACCTTCGTCGTGGCGGGCGGCGGCGAGCCCTCGACCCCGCCGATCCGCACCCGGTCGGGGCCGTCCTCCGCCAGCTCGATGGTGTCGAAGCGCGTGGTCACGTCGGGGCCGGCGTAGGCCGGCGCGCCGATCTCGTACAGCAGCTGCGCCGTGACGGTCTCGACGGTCACGGCACCGCCCGTCCCGGGATGCTTGGTGATCACGCTGGAGCCGTCGGCATGGATCTCCGCGAGCGGAAAGCCCAGTGGCTTTACATTGTAGATTTCTTCAAAGAAGGCATAGTTGCCGCCGGTCGCCTGCGCCCCGCACTCCAGGACGTGGCCGGCGGCCGTCGCCCCGGCCAGCGCGTCCCAGTCGTCGCGCGCCCACCCGAAATGCGCGGCCGCCGGCCCCACGACCAGCGACGCGTCCGTCACCCGTCCGGTGACCACCACGTCCGCGCCGGCCCGCAGGCACTCGGCGATGCCCCATGCGCCGAGATAGGCGTTGGCGGTGAGCGGGTCACCGTAGCGGGGATCGGCCAGCCCCAGCTCACGGGCGCGCGGCAGCAGGTCGTCGCCCTCGACGTGGGCGATCCGCACGTCGACGCCGAGCCGGCCGGTCAGCTCGCGCAGCCGCTCGGCGAGCCCGCGCGGGTTCAGCCCGCCGGCATTGGTGACGATCGTGACGCCGCGCTCGGCGGCGAGCCCGAGGGACTCCTCCATCTGCCGCAGGAAGGTGGACGCGTACCCGGCCCCGGGGTCCTTCATCCGGCTCCGGCCCAGGATCAGCATCGTCAGCTCGGCCAGGTAGTCGCCGGTGAGGACGTCCAGGGGACCGCCCTCCAGCATCTCCCGCACCGCGCTGAAACGGTCGCCGTAGAAGCCCGAGGCGTTACCGATCCGCAAGGGTCGACTCATGGCCAGCACCCTGCCAGCCCGCCCTGAAAAAATCAATCGCGCTTGATTGTTTTTCGGCGGCAGGATTTGGTTGACTGGAGGGCCACCCGAGCCGAGGAAGAGATGACCACGCAGGCGATCCCCCGAGAACCGCAGCAGGACCGCAGCCGCGCGACCCGGCGGCGCCTCCTCGAGGCGGCCGTCGACTGCCTCGCGTCGATCGGCTGGGCCGGCACCACGGTCGCCACCGTCGCCGAACGCGCCGGGGTGTCGCGCGGCGCCGCCCAGCACCACTTCCGCACCCGCGAGGAGCTGGTCACCGCCGCGGTCGAGTACGGCTCGGAAGTGCGGATGGCGCAGATGCGCGAGCGCCTGGACGCGCTCGCCGACCGCCGGCCGTCCACCCTCGACGTCGTCACCCTGCTCGGCGAGATGTACACCTCGCCGCTGTTCCGCGCCGCGCTCCAGCTGTGGGTCGCCGCCAGCTCCGACGAGCAGCTCCGCGCGCAGGTCCTGCCGCTCGAGGCCCGCGTGGGGCGCGAGGCCCACCGCCTCACCGTCGAAGCCCTCGGCGCGGACGAGTCCGTGCCCGGCGTCCGGGAGACCGTGCAGGCCACTCTCGACCTCGTCCGCGGCCTCGGCCTCGCCGACCTGCTCACCGACGACTCGGCCCGCCGCGGCGGGCTCCTGCGCCAGTGGGCGGCGACCCTCGACATGGCCCTGTCCGCACGCTGAACCCCGCGCCCGGCCGTCGCTGACCGCGAAGTCGACGGCCCGCCTGCCCGCTGGGAGACTTGACCGGCACACCGGACGATCATCGAAAGGGCGGGAATGCTGCATCTGCTGAGGCTGGAGTACACCGAGTCGGAGGAGGCCGCCGGACCCCACGTCAAGGATCACGTGGCGTTCCTCGACCGGCATCACGCCGCCGGCACCTTCCTCGTCTCCGGGCAGACGGTCCCGTCCGAGCAGGGCGGCCTCATCATCGCGGCGGGCATCGACCGCGCCACCGCCGAGAAGATCGCCGGCGACGACCCGTTCGTGCGCGCCGGCGTCGGCCGCTACACCATCACCACGATCGTCCCCGGCCGCGCCCACCCCGCCCTCGCCGAGCTGCTGGCGCCGTTCGGTTCATGACCGGCGAGGCTCTCCAGGACTTCCGTCCCGGCGACGTCCTCCGGATCTCCTGCCCGTTCACCGACGCGACCGTCACCGCCGTCCATCCCTACACCGTCGCCGTCCGCTGGCCATGGTGGCAGGTGGACCCCGACAGCGACTTCTTCCACTGGAACGGCGACGTCGCGCTCCCCCGCGGCTCCTCCCTGGACGCGGAACACCAGTTCTTCACGACGGTCCCGGACGCCGACGCCCTCGCCGCCGGCGACCGCTGCAAGGTCGGGATACCGCCGATGATCGTCCACGTCATGTCCGTCGAGCACTTCGACCCGCCGCTGGAGACGGGGCGCCTCCCCCGCCCGCACCGGCACGTCGTCGTCCTCCACCACGGCGAATCCGAGGACCCTGACGCGGAGTACCAGGGATACGTCATCGACCCCGACGACGATCAGCCGATCGCCATGGACCTCGTCTTCCGCCCGTACGCGTTCCTGCGCCCCGACGACGAGTTGGCCGACGCCGCCGGACGCGCCTGGCGCTTCGTCGCCCCCTGGGACTGGCGCCCCTTCGACGGCGGCACCGGCACCCCCGCCTGGCCGCTGACCCTCCTCCACCGCGACGGCGCCGAACCGACGGCCGGGTCGATCAACGCCGTCGCCCAGGCGACCTCCACGGGCTCCCACGCGGAACAGCTCGCGCAATGGCAACGCCTGACGGGCGCACATCCACCCGAACGCACTCAACCCACCTCTGGGTGAAGGACGCCGCGCCGGGCCGTACTCATCTCGTGTGCGCATCCAGAGCATCGATGATCACAGGCCAGAGCTCGCGGGGACGGTCATGCCCCATGTCGGGAATCAGCAGGAGCTTCGCGCCGGGCACGAGTTCAGCGGTGCGCCGGCCGCCGCTGGGATCGATGAGCGTGTCGTCCAGGCCGTGAATCACCAGGGTCGGCACCCGGAGCTCCCGGAGGGCATCGGCACGTGAACCGCTCAGGATCATCGCTCCGAGCTGACGCCCGACGCCGGCGGGGTAGTAGGCCCGGTCATAGGAGGCAGCAGCCAGCTCCCGCAGTGCGGACGCGTCGCCATAGCGCTTGGAGGCCCACACCAGTTCCCGTTCCGCCGCCGCGACATATCCGTCCCGGTCCTGGGGCTTCGGAGCGAAGAGCACCGCCCTGGCCTCGGGGCTGGATCGACCGTACTCGTTCTCGCCCGTCGACGACATCATCGACGTCAGCGTCAGCACCCGTTCCGGCCGGGTGATGGCCATCGTCTGGGCGATCATTCCGCCCATCGAGGCTCCGACGACGTGGGCCCGCTCGACGCCGAGCGCGGTCAGGAGCCCGAAGCCGTCGTCGGCCATGTCCTTCAACCTGTAAGGGACCATCGCCACCGCGGAGGCGATGTCCCCCGAACTCACGGCACCGATGAAGCGCCCCATGTCGACCGGATGATCGTCGAACCTGGTCGACAGCCCGCAATCGCGGTTGTCGAACCGGATCACATAGCGGCCACGAGCCGCCAGCGCACGGCAGAAGTCCTCATGCCAGGCGATCATCTGAGCGCCGAATCCCATGACGAGCAGAACGGGGGCGTCAGCGGGATCGCCGAAGCCCTCGTAGGCGATGGACACCCCGGGCGACACGTCGGCGATCGGCATATCCGCAGCCTGCCAGGGCCGGCGGCTGGAGCGCATCTCAATATCCCGTGACCCCGGGCCGATGCAGATGGAAATGCGAAAGGCCCCGCCGTGAACGGCGGGGCCTTCCTCACAAAATGTCCGGCGGTGTCCTACTCTCCCACACAGTCTCCCATGCAGTACCA
>NZ_JBEPCJ010000168.1:0-10192 GCF_040299565.1 Spirillospora sp. NPDC000708 | reverse complement strand
GGCGGCCGCCGCCGTCGCCGCGCCCGCCGCCGGCGAGTTCGACCCCGACGTCCTCCGGCGGCACCGCCGGGCCACGAAGGTGAGGGAGACATCATGCCCCTGGTGAGCACGGCCGAGCTGGTGCGGCCCGGCGAAGGCGTCGCCGCGTTCAACGTGATCACGCTGGAGCACGCCGAGGCGATCGCCGCGGCCGCCGAGGAGACCGGCCGCCCGGTCATCTGCCAGATCAGCCAGAACGCGGTGCGCTTCCACGGCGGACGGCTCGCGCCGATCGCCGCCGGCACCCGCGCGGTGGCGGAGGGCTCGGCGGCGCGCGTCGCGCTGCACCTGGACCACGTGACCGACGAGGACCTGATGCGCCAGGCCGCCGACCACGGGTTCGGCTCGGTGATGTACGACGGCTCCGAGCACGACTACGAGGAGAACGTGGCCCGCACCGCGGCGGCCGCCGCCTGGGCCCACGAGCGCGGCCTCTGGCTGGAGGCCGAGCTCGGCGAGGTGGGCGGCAAGGACGGCGCGCACGCCCCGGGCGTCCGCACCGACCCCGGCGAGGCCGCCGCGTTCGTCGCCGCGACCGGCGTCGACGCCCTCGCGGTCGCCGTCGGCAGCTCGCACGCGATGACCGAGCGCACCGCCGTCCTCGACCACGGCCTGATCGCGCGGCTGCGCGACGCGGTGCCGGTCCCGCTGGTGCTGCACGGCTCGTCGGGGGTCGCCGACGACGAGCTGCGCCGCGCCGTCGGTCAGGGAATGACAAAGATCAACATCGGTACGGCCCTCAACATCGCCTTCAGCGGGGCGGTCCGCGCGAACCTGGACCGGGGCGTCGACCCGCGCCGCTACCTCGCGCCCGCCCGCGACGCCATGCGGGAGCGGGTCGCGCACCTGCTGGAGGTCATCGCGCCCCGTTCCGCCGAGAGCATTGGACAACGTGCATGCTGAACATCGCCTTCGTCGGCGCCGGCTCGGTCGAGTTCACCCGCCAGCTGCTGCGCGACATCCTCTCCTACCCCGAGCTCGGCGGCGTCCGGCTCGCGCTGCACGACATCGACCCCGAGCGGCTGGAGGTCGCCGAGGGCCTGGCGAGGCTCACCGCGAAGGAGCACGGCGCCGCGCCCGCCATCACCGCGTCCCTGGACCGGCGCCGCGCGCTGGAGGGCGCCGACGTGGTCGTGAACATGGTCGCGGTCGGCGGGCACGCCGCGACGGTGAAGGACTTCGAGGTCGCCGCGGAGTTCGGCGTCCGGCAGACCATCGGCGACACCCTCGGCATCGGCGGGATCTTCCGGGCACTGCGCACGTTCCCGCTGCTGGAGGGCCTGGCCGCCGACATCAAGGCCGTCTGCCCGGACGCGTGGCTGCTGAACTACACCAACCCGATGGCGATGAACCTGCAGTACCTCGCGGCGATCGCGCCGGAGGTGAAGGCCGCCGGCCTGTGCCACTCGGTGTACTGGACCGTCCGGGACCTGTCGGAGCTGGTCGGCGTGCCGTACGAGGAGGTCGACTTCCACTCGGCGGGAGTCAATCACCAGGCGTGGGTGCTGAAGTGGGAGCACCGCGGCCGCGACCTGTACCCGGCGCTGGACGCCGCCATCGAGGCCGACCCCGAGCTGAGGCGGCGGGTGCGCGTCGACATGTACCGGCGCTTCGGCCGCTACCCGACGGAGACCAGCGAGCACTCGTCCGAGTACGTCCCCTGGTACCTGAAGGACGAGGCGGAGATCGAGCGGCTGCGCATCCCGGTCGGCGAGTACGTGCGGATCAGCGAGGGCAACCTGGCCGAGTACGCGCGGGTCCGCGACTGCTTGGCGCGCGGCGAGTACCCGGCGCCGCGCGAAGACGAGGACGCCACAGAGTACGCGCCGCAGGTCATCCACAGCCTCGCCACCGGCGAGCGCCGCACCATCCAGGTGACCACCGCCAACACCGGCCTGATCACCAACCTGCCGATGGGCGCGGGCGTCGAGGTCCCGGCGACGCTCGACCGGACGGGCGTGCACCCGCACCACGTCGGCGCGCTGCCCCCGCAGCTCGCGGCGCTGAACCGCGCCTTCCTCAACGTCGTGGAGCTGACCGTCGCCGCCGCCGTCGAGGGCGACCCGGCGCACGTCCGGCACGCCGCGATGTGCGACCCGGCGACCGCCGCCGCGCTGCCCGTCGAGCGCATCGCCGAGCTGTGCGACGCGCTCACCGCGGCGCACGGCGACGCGCTGCCCGCCGCGCTGCGGAGGAACTGATGCTGGACCTGCTGGTCGTCGGGGACGCCAACCCGGACGTCCTCGTGCACGGCGCCCCCGACGTCCCGCCCTACGGCCAGGCGGAGACGCTCGTCGGGGGCGGCGTGCTCGCGCTCGGCGGGTCCGCGGCGATCGCCGCGCACGGCGCCGCCCGGCTCGGCCTGGCCACCGCGTTCGCGGGGCTGGTCGGCCGGGACGCCGCCGGCGACTTCGTCCTCGACGCGCTGAGCGCCGCCGGCGTGGACGTGTCCCGCGTCGTCCGGCACGACACGCTGCCGACCGCGCTCACCGTGTGCCTGAACCGGCCCGGCGGCGACCGGGCGATCCTCACCGCGGCCGGATGCCTGGCCGAGTTCGGGCCCGAGCACGTCCCGGACGTCGCGGCGCGGCACGTGCACGCCGCGTCCTACTTCCTCCAGCCGCGCCTCGCCGGGGCGCTGCCCGCGCTGCTGCGCGGGCACCGGGCGTCCGGCGCGACGACCTCGCTGGACACCAACGACGACCCGTCCGGGCGCTGGGAACTCGCGCCCGGGCTGCTCGCGGAGTGCACGTTCCTGCTGCCCAACGAGGCCGAGGCGCTCGCGCTGAGCGGCCGTGCCGCGCTCCCGGAGGCGCTGGACGCGCTGGCGGGCGCCGGCTGCGTCCCGGTCGTCAAGCGCGGCGGCGAGGGCGCCGTCGCGCTGACGGACGGGACGGCCGTGCGCGCCGGCGCGCCCCTCGCCGACCCCGTCGACACCGTCGGCGCGGGCGACAGCTTCGACGCGGGCTTCCTCGCGGGCTGGCTCGACCGCGGCGACCTGGCCCACGCGCTCGCGCTGGGCGCGGTGTGCGGCGCGCTGTCCACGCGCGCCGCCGGCGGCACCGCCGGGCAGGCGACCCTCGCCGAAGCACTCGCGCAAATTGCGTGATTATTTCCCGCTGAAACGGCTACTTTCGCGCATCCTTTGTACTCTATAATGATCGGATGCGTCAGCAGGACCGTCTTCCCCTCATCCTCGAACGGCTCGCCGAGCACGGCTCCGTGAGCGTGGTCGACCTGTCGGCCGAGCTGCAGGCCTCGCCCGCCTCGATCCGCCGCGACCTGCAGGTGCTGGAGGAGCAGCAGCTCCTCAAGCGCACGCACGGCGGCGCGATGGCGGCCGAGGTCATCTACGAGCTGCCGATGCGCTACCGCGGCGGCCGCAGCCAGGAGGAGAAGCGCCGCATCGCGCAGGCCGCGGTGCGGCTGGTCGACGGCTCGGTGCACTCGGTCGGCTTCAACGGCGGCACCACGATCACCGAGCTGGCCCGGCTGCTGTCCACCGGCCGCGCGCTCAAGGTCGTCACCAACGCCCTCAACATCGCCGCCGACCTGTCCGTGCGGCCCGCGATCGACCTGGTCGTCACCGGCGGCGGCGTCCGCCCCGAGTCCTACGAGCTGGTGGGGCCGATCGCCGACCGCACCCTCGCCGACATCAGCCTGGACCTGGTCTTCCTCGGCGTGGACGGGATCGACGCCGAGGCCGGCATCAGCACCCACGACGAGATCGAGGCCCGCACCGACCACTGCCTGATGCGGGCCACCCGCCGGGTGGTGGTGCTCGCCGACGGCTCCAAGATCGGGCACCGCGCCTTCTCCCGGATCGCCCCGATCGGCGAGGTCGACATGCTGATCACCGACGCCGGCGCGGACCGCGCCGAGCTGGACCGGATCCAGGCGGCGGGCGTCGAGGTGACCGTGGCCTGAGGCCCCGGTCGCCTCGGCGCCCGGGCCGGGGGGCTACTTCAGGCCCGCGGTCGCCACCGACCGCACGAAGAACCGCTGCGCGACGAAGAACAGCACGAACACCGGCAGCTGGCTGATCACCGTGCCGGCCATGAGCCGCGGCCAGTTCGTCGTGTGCGCGCCCTGGAACGTCTGCAGGCCGAGCTGGACGGTCATGTGCTCCGGGCTCTGCACCGCGATCAGCGGCCACAGGAAGTCGTTCCACGTCTGCAGGAACGTCAGCACCGCGAGCGTCGCCAGCGTCGGGCGCATCAGCGGGAGCATCACCTGGAACAGGATCCGCAGCCGGCTCGCGCCGTCGATCCGCGCGGCCTCCTCCAGCTCCCGCGGCACCGTCATGAAGAACTGCCGCAGCAGGAAGATCCCGAACGCGGTCGCCAGGTTCGGCACGATCAGCGCGCCGAGCGTGTCGGTGAGGCCGAGCGTCCGCACCATGATCAGCGTCGGCAGCATGACGATCTGGAACGGCACCATCAGCGTGGCCAGCACCGCGACGAACAGCGCCTTGCTGCCGAGGAACCGGATCCGGGCGAACGCGTAGCCCGCCAGCGAGCAGAACACGAGGTTCCCGGCCACGCAGCTGACCGACACGATCGCGCTGTTGCCGAGCCAGTGCCCGAGCGGCGCGTCCCGCAGCGCGTCGGTGTAGTTGTGCCACTCGATGCCCGACGGCAGGCCGGGCGGGAACCGCCGCGTCTCGGCCTCGGTGGAGACCGACAGCAGCACCATCCAGAGCAGCGGCGTCACCATCACCAGCGCGATCGGCAGCAGGATCAGGTGCAGCGGGCTCGGCCGCCGGAACCGGCGCGCGGCCGGGGCGTTCATCGTCGTCATGCTCATCGGCCCTCGTAGAAGGAGGCGCGGCGGGTGATGGCGAGCTGTACCACGGTCACCAGCAGGATGACCAGGAACAGCGCGCAGCCGACCGCGGCCGCGTAGCCGCCGTCGAAGTCCACGAACGCCTTGTTGTACAGGTGGTAGACGATGACGGTGGTGGCGCGCAGCGGCCCGCCCTTGGTCGTCACGTACACCTCGTCGAACAGCTGCAGCGAGTTGATCGTCAGCCAGACGACGAGGAAGCCGGACGCGGGCGCCAGCAGAGGCAGCTCCACGTGCCGGAACGCCTTCAGCCGGCCGCAGCCGTCCAGCGCCGCCGCCTCCATCAGGTCCTTCGGGACGCTCTGCAGCGCGGACAGGTAGATGATCACGGCGAAGCCGAGCCACCCCCACACCGTCATCGCCACCAGCGCGAACAGCGCCTGGTTCGGATCCTGGAAGAAGCCCTGCTTGGGCAGGCCCGCCTTGGACAGCGCGGCGTTGACGGGGCCGAACTGCGGGTTCAGCAGCCAGTTGAAGATGATCCCGGTCGCGACCGTGGAGGTCACTAGCGGGACGAACACCGCCATCCGGTACAGCGTGATGCCGCGGATCCGCTGGTTGAGCAGCACCGCGATCGGCAGCGCCAGCACCATCGTCAGCGGCACGAACAGCACCGTGTAGATCGCCGACCGCCGGGCGGCGTCCCACATCAGCGGGTCCTTGACCAGCTCGGCGTACTTGGCGCCGCCCGCGAACGTGCCGGGGGAGGTCAGGTCCGTGTCCTGGAAGGACAGCCAGAACGACCACAGCACCGGCAGCATGCCGAAGATCCCGATCAGCAGGATGGCCGGGGAGACGAACCCCCAGCCCGCCAGGTGCTCGCCGAGCCGCCGCCGCGACCGGCGCGGCCGCCGGTCCTTGGCGGCGGGCGCGGTCAGCGCGGTGGACGCCATCAGGAGCCCGCCAGGATGTCGTCGACCTGCTTGGCGGCGTCGGCGAGCGCGGCCTGCGGCTGCTTCTTGCCGAGCAGGACCGCCTGCACGGCGGTGCCGAGGGCCTGCGAGATCTGCGGGTACTGCTTGATGTTCGGACGCGCCTTGGTGACGTTCTGGCTGAGGTTGTCGATGAACACCTTGTTGCCGGGGTACTTGGCCAGGTAGTCCTTGTATTCGGGCAGCTTCTCCTCGGACGCGCGCAGCGGCAGGTCACCGGTCTGCGTGGCGTACCGCAGGTGGATTTGCGGCGAGGTCAGCCACTTCAGGAACGCCCAGGCGGTCTTCTGCGCCTTCTTGTCGAAGAGCATGTAGTAGTCGGGGCCGGAGATCGTGGCGTGGGTGGCCTTGCCGGGCAGGTACTGCACGCCGTACGAGACGTCCTTGTTGATCTGGCCGAGGTCCCACGGGCCGGTCCACAGCATGCCGACCCGGCCGGAGTTGAACAGGTTGAGGTACTGCTGGTCGCCGGTGTCGAGGTAGACCGACTTGTCGGTGACGGACATGTCGTGCAGCAACTGCATGGCCTGCTGCCCGGCGGGGGAGTCGAAGGCCGCCTTCTTGTTCGCGGAGTCGAGCAGGTCGCCCCCGGCCTGCCAGAGGAGCGCGAGGAAGCGCCAGACGGTGTCCTCGGTCCCGTCGTTGACGTAGGCCCAGCCGTACTTGTTGTCCCCCGACAGCTTCTTCGCGGCGTTCCTGAAGTCGTCCCAGGTCCAGTCCGGCGTCGGGTACTTCAGGCCTGCGGCGTCGAACATCTTCTTGTTGTAGACGAGGCCGAGGTTGTCGACCAGCGCGGGGATCCCGTAGATCTTGTCGTCCACGGTGGCGCCCTGGCGGGCCGCGGGGAAGAAGTCGTTCCAGTCGACGGCCGGGTCGCCCTTGACCAGCGAGGTGAGATCCTGGGTCTGGTGGCGGCCGGTCAGCGCGGTGATCGACGAGCCGTACTGGTAGGCGACCGAGGGCGCCTTGCCGGACACGAAGGACGCGAGGGTCTTCTGCAGCGTGTTGTCGTTGTTGCTGAAGACCGGCTCGACCTTCTGGTCGGGATGCGCGCCGTTCCACTCGCCGACGAGCTTGGTGATCGTCTCGGCCTGGACGTCGGTGTACCCGTGCCAGAAGGTGATCTTCTTCGCGTCGCCGCCGCCGCCCGAGCCGCAGGCCGAGGAGAGGCCGGCCACCAAGGCGACCCCGGTGACCAGCGCGGTGATCCGGCGACCGCTCGGCTGCCTCATGATCGCCTCCAGATGCTCGTGCTCGATTGTGCAGGATGCGCGGCACTTTAGAACACAATCGCTCAACGGGCAAGGGATCGCGGGACCTCTACGTGGGTTGCTGGTCGGTAACACCGCCAATCGATCACAATGTTGCAGCGAAGATGCGTGATCGCGCTTGTCGGGGGCGTTCGACCGGCAATGATCGGGTGGGGGAGGCGATGATGGCGGAACCGAGCGGACCGTCCCTGCCACCGGGCGGGACGACGGCGGCGGCCGGGCCGAGGCCGGCATGAGGGGGGCGATGGCGGTCCTCTCGGGCCTGCTGGTCCTGTTCGCGCTGTCCGGCGCGGTGCCGGCGGACGCGGTGACCGGCAGCGTCCGCGTCCGGCCGGGCGACGACTGGACGCTGCCCGGATGGGTCCGCCCCTCGCCGAACAGCGGGTTCTTCTCCGAGCAGGCCGCCCCGGAGCACCACGTCGACCTGCGCGGCCTCGACCTCACCTGGCGCCAGCTCCAGCCCGGCGGGCCGGGACGGCTGCGCGACGACACCACCGGCACCGCCGAGGACCTGACCTTCCGGCCGCTGCGCGAGCAGCTCGCGCAGAAGCGGCCGTTCTGGATGCGCGTCTTCGCCAGCGGCTCGTCATGGGCGCCGGGATGGGTGGCCGACGAGTGCGGCGTGGAACCGATCGGCCCGGACTACGAGGGGCAATACCATCTGCCCATCTGGAACGAGTGCGTGTGGGGGCGGCTCCTCGGCCTCTACAAGAAGCTGTTCGTCGAGTCGGGCCTGCGCGCCGATCCGCGGCTGCGGTTCGTCTACGTCCCCGGCGCCTTCACCTGGGCGGAGTTCGACTACGACATCGTCAGCGCCGCCGCCAAGCAGGGACTGACCTTCAATGAGTACCGGTCCTGGTACTCGCATGCCTGGCACGACCTCGCCGCGCTGTTCGGGCCGTACCGCACCAAGCTCGTCTTCACCGGCGAGGACTACCCCTGGAGTCCGTGGGGGAGCAGGACGGACCTGTTCGCCAGGCAGGCGGTCGACGCCGGCCTCGGCGTCCGCACGGGCATCACCGAGGAGTTCAACTACCACCTCAGCGAGGCCCCCTCCTATGGCAGCCGCATAGAGCCCGACGGGCACATGACGGTGGACGAGAGCCTGCCCGTCCACGACGGGCGGCACGTCGTCGCCACCGAGAACGAGTGCTTCAACGACTGCGGCTACACCACCGCCGACCCCTACTACGCCGTCCGCCAGGCGAACCTGAAGGCGCTGCAACTGCGGATGAACTGGGTGTACGTGGTGCCGGGCCCGTCCTATATGAAGCAGTACCCGGCCCAATGGCGGTGGGTGCGGCTGAGCATCGGCAAGACCGCGTCCGACTCCCCGGACGCCTGGGCCGCGCTCCGCGACGCGGAGGACACCTACTGGAAGGACGGGACCGGGCCGTTCACCGGGAACCGCGCGTGGCGCACCCGGCCGTGGGTGCGCAACCTCGAACGCTGGCTCGTCCAGCGCGACGTCCGGCCGGACGGCACCCCGCGCCGCTCCACGGCCGACGTCCACCGCAACGTCCTCTCTGAGGAGAACGGCACCGCCTACGAGGGGCTCCGCACCGACCGCGCGCACGGCCAGACCTCGATGTACTTCGACGTCGACGACCGGTTCCGCGCCCGGCGCGACCGCCGGGCGGTGGACGTCAAGGTGACCTACCGCGACGCGGGCCGCGGCGCGTGGTGGATCGAGTACGAGGGCGGGCGGTCGCCGCGCGTCCGGCGCTCGGGCGACGGCGCGTGGAAGACCGCGACGGTGCGGCTGCCCCGTCCGGTGTTCGCCGGACGCCTGCGCGGCGGCACCGACTTCCGCCTCGCCACCGGCGCGGGCGACGACCTGGACGTCCGCTTCGTCCGCGTGGTCCGCCGCAGCGGGCCCTGACGGCGGGCGCCGGCCTCCGGGCCGCGGCCGCCCCGCGTTTTGCATCCCGCAGGGCGGATAAGGAGCGGACGAGCGACGTCGTGCGATCGCGGGACGTGACCGTTCTCTCGGGCCTTGGGGAGGCAGTGATGAGCATGCCGCACAGAATGGTGCGCCGACTGGAGCAGGCGGAGGTGCTGGACAAGGTCGCCGGGCCGCTGAGTTCCGCGGTCCGGCGCGCGGTACAGCCGCGGATCGTCCGCAACCTGCTCAGCGGGACCTACCTCGGCCATCCGCTGCATCCGCCGCTCACCGACGTGGCGATCGGCGCCTGGAGCATGTCCTCGCTGCTGGACGTCGCCGGGGGACCCGACGCCGAACCCGCCGCCGACCTGCTGGCGATCACGGGAGTGGCCGCCGCCGTGCCGACCGCGATGTCCGGGTTGAACGACTGGTCCGACACCCTCGGAGCCGAACGGCGGGTGGGCATGGTCCACGCCGCGGCCAACACCATGGCACTGGCCCTGTACGGGGCGTCCATCGCCATGCGGGCCCGCGGGGACCGCCGCGCCGGCAAGGCCCTCGGGCTCGCCGGCTTCGGGGTGCTGGGGTTCAGCGCCTACCTCGGCGGCCACCTGTCCTTCGTGATGGGCGTCAACGTCAACCGCACCGCCTGGCAGCAGGGGCCGCAGGACTGGACGCCGGTCCTCGGCGAGGACGAACTGCCCGACAGCGAGCACCGGACGGTGGACGTCGGCGGCGTCCCGATCATGCTCTACCGGGCGGACCGGCAGATCTACGCGCTGTCGGCCACGTGCACCCACCTGGGCGGGCCGCTGGACGAGGGCACGGTCGCGGACGGCTGCGTCACGTGCCCCTGGCACGGCAGCACCTTCCGGCTCTCGGACGGCGGCGTCGTGCGCGGCCCGGCCAGCACGCCGGAACCCCGCTTCGAGGCGCGCGTCCAGGACGGGCGCATCGAGGTCCGCGTCCCGCCGCCGGGCGCTCCGGCCCGCAAGGGCGAGGGCGCGCACGCCGGCCCGACCGAGCGGATGGGCCGGGCGGCCCGCCGCCGGATGGCGCGGGTCTCCTGACCGGCCGCCCCGCGTCCCGCCGCGGGCGGGGCGCGCTGGCTGCCTTTGTTGTGGTGGGGGGGGCGTTCCCCTGGGTATCGTTGGGGCGGGTACAATGGGGGGGGGTACCGTTGGGGGGGGGGGAGGTCGGGCACAAGTTCGCCAGGCTGG
>NZ_JBEPCJ010000167.1:0-10417 GCF_040299565.1 Spirillospora sp. NPDC000708 | reverse complement strand
CCCCGGCGCCCCCCCGGGCCCCCCCCCCCAAACCCCACCCCCCCACACCACCCCCCCCGGGGGGGGGGGCGCGCGGGCCCCCCCCCCCCCCCCCCACGACGCCGCCCGCACGCTCGCGGACCTGCCGTTCCCGCCGTCCGGTCCGTTCGGCGCGCGCGCGGCGCCGCTGGAGGACTCCCTCGACCGGGCCGCCGCGCTGCTGAACGGCCCGCGCGACGGCCGCGCCCGGATCCTGCTCACCGTCGCGGGCCGCCCCTCGCATCCCGGCAGCGGCCACGGCGACGTGCTCCGGCCCGTCGAGCCGTGCCCGCGCCGGCTGAACTGGCGGCAGTCCGTCGCGCACCTGGAGGCGGCCGGGGTGCGGCTCATCGCGGTGACCGACGCGCCCGCCCCGAAGGAGGTCCCCGGGCAGGCCGTCGCGGCGCAGGACGCGCGCCGGCGCGACCCCCCGGAGTGGGGGGTGCTCGGCGCCGCCCACCGCACCGACCTCGACTCCGCCGACGCCGCCGGGCTCGCCAAGGTCCTCGGCGTCCTGCCGGACGGCGAGTCGCCGCCGCTGCCGTTCCCCCTCGTCCCGTGAGCCCGCGTTCCAGGAGATCCCGGCCTCCGAGCCCCGCCTCGAAAGGCACGACCCGTGAAAGGCCCGACCCCGTGAAAGGCCCGGCATGACCGAACCGACCCCGCCCGAGCAGGAAGCCCGGCCCGACGAGCCCGCCGGCGGCGGGCCGGCCGCCGGGCCGCCGCCGCCCGCGCCGCCGCAGCCCCGCCGCATCGGGCTGTGGGGCGCGCCGACCTGCGGGAAGACCACGTTCCTCGCGGCGCTGCGGATCGCCGCCGAGGAGGGCGGGCACGACGTCCGGCTCGTCGGCTGCAACCGCGCGTCCACCGAGTTCCTCGCCGACACCACCCGGCAGCTGAAGATCGAGCGCCGGTTCGTCCCGGCGACCCGGGAGCTGCCGCCGAACCTCGCCTGGCAGCTGCACGGCACGCAGATCAAGAAGGTGCGCCCGGAGACCGGGCGGCTCCGCTTCAAGCGGCGCCGGCCCGTCCCGTACACGGTGACGCTGGACATGATGGACGCCCCCGGCGGCATGTTCAGCAGCCGCCCGGAGGACCGCGCCGCCCGCGAGCCGTCGTCCGGGCTGCGGTTCAGCAGTTCCGCCGGCGACGGCGACGGCGGGTCCGGCGACGCCGGCGGAGGCGACGCGGAGGAGCGGCTCGTCCGGCACCTGGCGGGCTGCGACGGGCTGCTGTTCCTGTTCGACCCGACCCGCGAGCGCGAGATGAACGACGCCTACGCGTTCTTCCAGCGGACCGTCCTGCAGATCTCGGAGCTGGCCGGAACCAGCGGCGTCGACCACAAGCTCCCGCACCACCTGGCCGTCTGCATCACCAAGTTCGACCATCCGGAGGTGTACGAGCGGGCCGTGCGGCTCGGCTACGTGACGCCGCCCGCGAGCATCTTCGGGATGCCGCGGGTCGACGAGACGCGCGCGCTGGAGTTCTTCCAGGACCTGTACCGGGGGACGCACGCGCACGACCCGGTGAACTCGCTGCTCCGCGGCATCCGCTCGCACTTCGGCGAGTCCCGCACCCGCTACTTCGTGACGTCCGCGATCGGCTTCTACCGCGACCCGGTGGAGAACCGCTTCCAGCCGGAGGACTACCTGAACATCGCCGAGCAGTCCGACGGCGGCGACGGGCTCGCCGGCGAGGACCGGTTCCGGATCCGCGGCGACGTGGCGCCGATCAACGTGCTGGAGCCGGTCATGTGGCTGGCCGGGAACGTGGGCGAGCCGTGATGGACCAGGCTTCCGCGCGGGGGGCGGTGGTGTTGCGGGCCGGGTGGGCGGTCCGGGGTAAGCCGCCGGGTAGTTATGACGAGTATCGGGTGACCGGGTGTGGTGGTCCGGATTTCTCGGCGGCTGACTATGCGCATATTCTGCGGCATTTCGCGTTGGGGACGCCGTCGCCGGGGCGGTCGGGGCCGGCTGCGTTGCCGTGGATCACGATCAGTGAGGTGCGCGGCGGTGATGACGGCACCCGGATCGGTGTGGCGTTGGAGGACTGGACCGGCGAGGCCGACGGTGCGGGCCGCCCGATCGCCGAGACCCGGTATTTGTGTGTGCCGTATGAGGCGCTGCGTGGGGTGCCGGTGTCGTATGCGGGGTTGTATGAGGCGTTGTCGGGGGTGACGCCGCCGTTCCCGCCCGAGGGGGTGGAGTTGCGGGTGGCGCCGCTGGATCCGGCAACCTTGGCGCAGGCACTGGGGCGGTTCGGGGTGCAGCGGGTCGCCGCGGCCGCGTCGCTGCTGATCGACGGTCCCGTCACCGTGACCGGTGCACCGGAGTTGACCGCTGTGGAGCGGCTGGTGTTCCTGGACGCGGTCGCGGCGCTGCTGCCCTACGGGTGGCGGACCCGGTTCTCCGCGGCGACCTGGGACCAGAGCGGCAACCGCAACGTCTCGCTTGCGTTCGCCCGGCAGGTTCGTGAACGCACCGCCGAACTCGACTGGCGAACACCACGACTCCCTGAACGCGACACACCGGGCCGCGCCTACGCCGAAATGCTCGCCGACCTGTTCGGGGACCGGGGACGCTCGCATGCCGAGGTCGTCGCGCATCTGGCGCAGGCCACCGACCCGCTCGTCGACACCGACCCCAGCACGGTGGTACGGGTCCTGGGCGGCCTCGACTGGCCCGCGACCGTGCTGCAGGCCGTGGAACGCGGAACCTACGACCCCGCAGACATCCGCGACCTGCTCACCACCGGACGCCACCGCGAGCTCGGCGACGCCGCCGCCCGGAAGATCCTGTACGCGCTGATCCGAGAACGCGCCCCCGAGGACGTCCCGCTGCTGCGCGAACGCTGGGCGGAGGTCGCGGGCACGACCGTGACGCCGTTCCGGGAGCTGTGCGCGGCCGTCCGCGGGCTGGTCTGGACCGGCGAGGACGTCCCGGCCGGCGCGCGCGCGGCACTGGCACTGCCGTACTTCCAGCTCGCCCACGACCTCGGACGCGCAGACGAACTGCTCGCCGCGCTGGTCACCGCGCCCAAACGCGACCTGGACGAGGTCGGAGCCGAGGCCGCCGCGCTGGTCGTCCGCGAGGCGATCGGCCCCGCGGCGGTCACCGCCACGGGCCCGCGATGGCCGCTGACGCTCGGCGAGCTGGCCCGGTCCCCGCGGGTGGTGTGCGCGCTGATGACCACGGTCGGGCGCGGCGAACCGGCCCCGCTCCAAGCCTGGTACGAGAGCCTCACCCACCATCTGCCCGCGTCGCTGCTCGGCCTGTTCCGCAACCTGCTGTTCTCCCCGCTGACCCCGCTCAGCGGCGACCAGCTCGCCGGACTCGCCGGGCACGACACCGCCTGCGTCGGCGACGTCCTCGCCCTCGCCGCCGAGGCGCGCCGCCTCCCCCTCGTCCTGGACGGCCTCGCGGACTGGCTCGCGTCGCTCGACCGGATCCCGGCGGGCGACGCGCTGCTCCTGAAGGGCCGGCTGGCGCGGGCCACCACGTCCGACGCCGCGTCCCTCGGCATGCTGGACGGGCTGCTCCTGTGGCTCGCCGCGCCCCCGCACCACGTGACCGGCACCGCCACCGCCGACCACCCCGCCTACTGGGACGGATTCCGGTCGGTGTGGACGCGGCCCATGCCGCAGGGCCGCGCGGACCGGCGCCGCGAGACGCTGACCGCCTGGCTGCGCGCGGGCGGCTGGGCCGCCGCCGGCGGCACCGGACCCGTCCTGATGCTCGCCCGCCGGCTGATGGCCGCGCCGCCCGCCGAGGCGCTGCCCGTCGCGAAGGCGATGCTCGCCGCCCGCGCGAGCGTCCCGTCGCTCGGCGTCGCCGCGGACTACCAGGTCTGCCGGCACGAGGCCGAGCAGCTCTTCCCGGAACTCGCGAAGGACTCCTTCATGACCGTGCTGACGAACCTTCCGCAGAACGCGCCGGCCGGGCACATCGCCGCGCTGTGCGCCCAGGAGATGGCGCGGGGCGTGCCCGCCGCCCAGATCGCCGAGACGCTCCTCACCGGGCTGCCGAACATCACCGCCGGCACCGTCGTGGACGTCATCGGCGAGGTCCGGCTCGCCCTCACCGAGATGGAGGAGCCGGACGCCGCGAACCGCGCCCTCGACCTCGCCCGCGCCATCACCCGGTACCCGGGCGTCGGGCCGTCGCTGCGCACCCAGGCCGCGGCGGTCGCGGTGGCCGAGATCGGCTTCTGGCACCGGATCATCGAGATCACCGCCGCCGCCGACCAGGACGGCGAGCTGCTGATCGACGAGAGCACCCGCGAGCAGCTGAAGCACCACGCGGACCGGGCGCAGTCGCTGCTCAAGGCGTCCAAGCCCGCCCGGTTGTGGCGGGGCGGCGGCGGCCGGTCGTGACGGCCGTCGACGTCGGGACGGCCACCACCCGGATCCGGACCGCCGCCGGCCTCACCGTGGTCGCGACGCCGCCGCCCGAGGCGATCGCCGGGACGCTCACCCGCGCCGCCGGGACGGGCCGCCCGGTCACCTGCGTGGTCCCCGACCACTGGCGCGACCACGGCGCCGGCCTCGCCCGGCAGGAGCTGCTGCACGCGACCGTCCTGCCGGTGGGGCCCGCGACGCTGATCGGCCGGTTCGCCGCCGTCGCCGCGCACGCCGCCGCGCGCACCGGCCCGGGCCGCTACCTCGTCTGCGATGCTGGCGCGTCCGGCACCGGGTTCGGGCTGTGCGAGGTGTCCGGCGAGTCCGTCCGGCTCGTGGACGCCGCCTTCGACGCGGCCGCGGGCGGCGACGCGTTCGCCGAGGCCGTCGCGCCCGGACGCGGCCGCGAGTTCGCGGCGTCCGCCGCGCGGAACACCGAACGGCTTGCCGCCGTCCTCGCGACCGCCCGGGAGAAGGCGCTGTTCCGCAACGCGCTCGCGGTCCGCGCCGGCGACCTGGAGATCACCGCCGGCGCGCTGCTGGAGGCGTTCGAGCCGGTCGGCGCGCGGCTCACCGCCCTCGCCGGCCGCTGGTCCGCCGCGTCCGCGCGGCCCGTGCTGACCGGCGGGTTCGCCGCGTTCCCGCCGGTCGCCGCCGCGCTCGCGGGCGCCGCACCGCTCGGCCCGCACGCCGCCGTGGAGGGCGCCGCGCTGTTCGCCGACGGGGTGTTCCGGGAGGCGCCGCTGCCCGACGTCCGGCTGCCGATCCACCGGATCCGGGACGGCCTGCCGTCCGGGGCCGAGATCACCGTCCCCGGACGGCCCGGCCGGTTCGCCGCCCTCAACGGCCGCGACCTGCTGCTGTGCCACCGCCGCGAACCAGCGCTCGGCGCCCCGTCGCTGCTGCTCGACGACGCCGGGACGCTGCCGGTCGAGGTCGACGGCCGGCCCGCGCCGTGCCGCGCCCCCGGGCTGGCGCCCGGCGCGTACCGGCTCGGGCTGCGCGCCGCGACCCGCGGCCCCGTCGTCGCCCTGTTCCCCGTCGCGCCGGACGCCGACCCGGTGCCCGTCCCCCTGGAGAGGCCCGCCCGATGACCGACGCGCCCGCCGACGCGTCCGCCGACGCGCTCGCCGCACTGAAGGCCGCGCTGGCCGCCGCGCTGGCGGAGGCCCGCGCCGTCCCGCCGGGCGACGACCTCGCCGCGTTCCGGTTCGTGTCCGGGCTGGACGAGGCGCTGCACGACCTGCCCGAGCTGCTGGAGACGCTGCCCGCCCTCGCCCGCGGCGGCGACCTCGGGCGCGACCTCGTCGCGCACTTCGAGGAGACCACCGCCGAACTCGCCCGGATGCGCGCGGACGTCGCCGCCGACCGCCGCCGCCTCGCCGAGCTGCGGCCCGCCGTGGAGGCGATGCAGGCGACCGCCGGCGAGCACGCCGCCGTCCGCGCCGAACTCGCCGAACTCCACCGCCTCGACGGCCTGCGCGCCGACCTCGACGCGCTCCGCGCCCAGCGCGACGCGTTCGACGCCCGCCTGCCGGAGCTGAACGCGGCGCGCGACGCCGAGGACGCGCTCGACGCGTCCGCCACCGCCCTGCTCCGCCTCACCCGCGCGCAGCTCGACCGGCTGGACGAGCGGGTCCGGGACGCCGTCGAGCAGGCGGCCGCCGCGGACGCCGACCTCGCCGCAGCGCGGCGCCGCCTCGACGAGGAGCGCGCCGCCGTGGAGTCCCGGACCGCCGAGCTGGCCGCCGCCGCCGACGGCTTCACCGCCCTGCGGGCCGACGCCGAACGGCTGATGCCCGCGCTCTCCCGCTACCGCGACGCCGACCGCGCCCTGCTGGACGGCCTCGCCCGCGGCTCCCTCGTCAAGTCGTCCGGCCTGCAACGCGCCCGCGACGCCCTCGACCTGGTCGAACGCACCCTGGAGGAGCTGGACGCGGCGCTCGCCGCCGCCCTCGAGATCCACGACCACGCGCACGCCGAGGCCCGCCGCGTCCTGCCCCTCACCTGACCGGAATCCGGTTGACCGTCCGGCGCGGTGTCGGGTCTGCTGGCGCGATGGCGAAGATGCACGACGGCGAGGTGGAGACCGACGCCGGCCTCGTCCGGCGGCTCGTGCGCGGCCGGTTCCCGGAGTGGTCCGGGCTGCCCGTCGAGCGGGTCGCGTCCGGCGGGACCGTCAACGCCGTCTACCGGCTCGGCTCCGCGCTGTCCGTCCGGCTGCCGCTAACGGCGGGCGGGGTGCGGGCCTTGGAGCAGGAGACGCGGTGGCTGCCGGAGCTCGCGCCGCGCCTGCCCGTCGCGATCCCGGCCGTCGCCGGGACGGGCGCCCCCGCCGAAGGCTTCCCATGGCCGTGGGCAGTGCACCGATGGCTCGAAGGCCGCACCCCCACCGAAGGCAAGCCCGAAGCCCAGGCCAGGCCCGAAACCCAGACCAGGGCCGAGGCCGGGACCGGGACCGGGGCCAGGACCGGGGCCAGGGTCGAAACCCAGGCCAGGGCCGAGGCCGGGGCCGGAGCCGGGGCCGGGGCCGGGGCCAGGGCCAGGGCCGGGGCCAGGGCCGGGGCCGGGACCGGGGCCGGGACCGGGGCCGGGGCCGGGACCGGAGCCGGGGCCGGGACCGGAGCCGGGGCCGGGGCCGGGACCGGAGCCGGGGCCGGGACCGGAGCCGAGGCCGGGGCCGGAGCCGAGGCCGGGACCGGAGCCGAGGCCGGGACCGGGGCCGAGGCCGGGACCGGGGCCGAGGCCGGGACCGGGGCCGAGGCCGGGGCCGGGGCCGGGGCCGGGGCCGGGGCCGAGGCCGGGACCGGAGCCGAAAGCGGGGTTGAAGGCGAGGCTGAGCTGGGGCTCGCCCGGGACCTTGCCGGCTTCGTGGTCGCCTTCCGCGAGATCGACATCCCCGGCGGCCCGCCCGCGTACCGCGGCGGCCCGCTGTCCTCCGTCGACGCGGCGATGCGCGCGGCCGTCGCCGAGCTGCGCCGCACCGACGAGCCCTTCGACGCGGCCGCGATCCTGGCGTCCTGGGACGAATCGCTCCACGCGCCCGACTGGGCTGGCCCGCCCTGCTGGCTTCACTCCGACCTCATGCCGAGCAACCTGCTCGTGGACGGCGCCGGACGGCTCTCCGGCGTTCTCGACTTCGCCACCTGCGGCATCGGCGACCCCGCCTGCGACCTGATCCCCGCCTGGAACCTCCTGCCGCCCGGCGCGCGGCCCGCCTTCCGCGACGCCGTGGACGCCGACGACGCGACCTGGCTGCGCGGACGCGGCTGGGCGCTGTCCATGGCCGTCATCCAGCTGCCGTACTACCGCTCCACGAACCCGATCATCTCCGCCAACGCCCGGTACACGATCCGGTCCGTCCTCGGCGCTTGACCAGGCGACGCAGGCCACCGCTCACGGCACGCGGGCCACCGCGCAGAACATCGATACGTCGTCGACCGCCGGACGGTCCTCCGGCGGCTCCTCCGGACGCCACTCCACCACGGACCCGACGCCGGGTGGCAGCAACTCCAGGCCGTCGAAGAAGCGCGCGAACTCGTCGCTGCTGCGCAGCCGGAACGGCACTCCGCTCCGCTCGTTCGCCTCCACGTTCACCGCGTACTCCTCCGGCGTCAGGTAGTCGCCGGTGGCGTGCGTCATCACCAGGTGGCTGCCGGAGGGCAGCGCGCCGAGCAGCGTCCGGACGATCCCGTACGGGTCGTGGTCGTCGGTGATGAAATGCATCGTCGCCACCAGCATCAGCGCGACCGGCCGGGAGAGGTCCAGGGTTCGCCGCAGGTCCGCGTCGGCGAGGATCTTCTCCGGGTCGCGCAGGTCGGCGTCGATGTAGGCCGTCCGCCCCTGCGGCTCGCTCGTCAGCAGCGCGCGGGCGTGCACCAGGACGATCGGATCGTTGTCCACGTAGACGATCCGCGCCGACGGGTCGATGCCCTGCGCGATCTCGTGCACATTGCCGGCGGACGGTAGCCCGGTGCCGATGTCGAGGAACTGGCCGATTCCGGCCTCGCCCGCCAGGTGCCCGACCACCCGGCGCATGAAGGCGCGATTCTCCCGGGCCGCGAGGCCGACCGTGGGAAACGCCGACGCCACCATCTCCGCCGATTCCCGGTCGACCGCGAAATTGTCCTTGCCGCCGAGCCAGTAGTTGTACCTGCGCGAGGGGTGCGCCTTCGTCGGGTCGATCCCCGGCGGAACCAGCTCAGCGTCCACGCGGCCTCGCTTCGTCGCCCGCCGCGAAACCGCGACGGAAGTGAAATGGCAGGACACCATTATGCGTGGCAGGATCGGTCCACGCGCATGACCTACCCGGGAAGGCACATGGTGGATCTTTTCTACAGCCCGTTCGACTTCGCGACTCAGGAAAACCCCTACCCGGTGTACGCGGAACTGCGCGAAAAGTCACCGGTCTATCGCAGTGAAACGGACGACTTCTGGGCGCTGTCCCGGCACGGCGACGTTCTGTCCGCGCTCCGCGACTCAGCGCGTTTCTCCAGCCGGAACGGCCTGCGCATCGAACCGGCGTTCTGGGGTCCGGAGGCGGAGAAGTTCTTTTCGTTCGTCGCCATGGACCCGCCCAAGCACACCCGGATGCGCGGCCTGGTGTCGCGCGCCTTCACCGCGCGCCGCGTCCAGGAGCTGGAGCCCCGCATCCGCGAGATCGCCCGCGAGTGCGTCCTGCCGCACCTCGACGGCGACACCTTCGACCTGATGACCGACTTCGCCGGCCGCTTCCCCACCGACGTCATCTCCGAGCTGGTCGGCGTCCCGGAGGCCGACCGCGGCATGGTCCGCGACCTCGGCATGGCGATCATGTACCGCGGCGAGGAGGGCGACGACCTGCCGCCCGAGGCACTGCAGGCCATCGGCGCCCTCGTCGGCTACTACACCGAGCTGACGATCGAGCGGTCCAAGGAGCGCCGCGGCGACCTGTTGTCGGGGCTGCTGGACGCCGCCGACGGCGACGACCGCCTTACCCCCGAGGAGATCGTCGGCGTGCTGATCCTGCTCGTCGGCGCGGGCATCGAGACCACGATGCTGACGCTCGGCAACGCGTGGCACGCCGCCTGGCTGCACCCAGAGGAGCGCGCACGGGCTCTCGGCGGCCGCATCGACGACTGGATCGAGGAGACGCTCCGCTGGGAGCCGACGTCGCAGGTGCTCGCCCGCACCGCCACCGAGGACATCACGCTGCACGGCGTCACGATCCCCGCCGACGCGAAGGTGCTCCTGCTCACCGGCGCCGCGAACCGCGACCCGTCGGTCTTCGCGGACCCGGACCGCTTCGACCTCGACCGCGACACGGGCGCGTCGCTCGCCTTCGGCAACGGGCGGCACCACTGCCTCGGCGCGAACCTCGGGCGTCTGGAGGCGCGCATCGCCTTGCAGGAGGTCACCGCCGTCGTCGCCGACTACGAGATCGACGAGTCGGGCGCCGAGCGGGTGCACTCCTCCAACGACCGCGGCTTCGTGTCCCTCCCCACCCGCATCACCGCCCGCCGCTAAGGGGCCCTTCCGGGGCGCCCCCCACCCCGGGGCGCCCCCACCCCGGGGCGCCCCGGAAGCCCACCCACCTCCGCGACCGTCCCGGATACCGTCCGCCCGGCGCCTTGGGGCAGCGCTGTCCTTCGTGAGGTGCGGATCTTCCGCCGCTGGCCCGCACTGCCTCGCCGCCGAGTAAACGCGCTGATGCCAGAGCAGGGCGCCGATGCGCACGCAGCAATAGCAGGCGTCATCGTTTGTCTCGGGGGGTGACCTAATGCTCGGTGAAGGGGAAGTTCGCCAAGCAGAAGAGGACGCCGACCTGCCCGGCGAGATCATGTGGAGGCACTCGATACGCCTGGACGGCAAGTCATTCTCGTCATCCGAAAGAGCTGTTCAACGCCGGATCAGTGACGGTGTTCGGGAGATCGGCGAGAGGGGTGTTCGGGTGGTGGGGTGGCGCTTGCGTACGGGGCCGCCCCTCCAAAGTCAAGGGCGCCTTCGGCGTCGCTTCGCGATGGA
>NZ_JBEPCJ010000166.1:0-11052 GCF_040299565.1 Spirillospora sp. NPDC000708 | reverse complement strand
CGCGCCGGGCGCGGCGGCGGGGGACGCTCAGACGAGGTCGAGCTTCAGCATCCGGATCGCGTTGCCGCGGGTGATCTTGTAGACGGTCTCGGCGTCGAGGCCCTGGAACATCTCCTCGGCCACCTTCCTGGTGTGCGGCCAGGTCGAATCGGTGTGCGGATAGTCGGTCTCGAAGGTGACGCGGTCGACGCCGATCCTGTGCAGCGACTCCAGCCCGTGCACGTCGCGGAAGAAACAGCCGTACACCTGGCGGTGGAAGTAGGTCGACGGCGGCTCGGGGATGGTGTCCCGAACGCCGCCCCAGGCCCGGTGCTCCTCCCACACGTCGTCGACCCGCTCCAGGACGTAGGGCAGCCAGCCGATCTGCCCCTCGGAGTAGGCGACCTCCAACTGCGGGAAGCGGACCAGGACGCCCGAGAACAGGAAGTCGCACAGCGAGGCCATCGCGTTGTTGAACGACAGCGCGGCGGAGACCGCGGGCGGCGCGTCCGCCGAGGTCGCCGGCATCTTGGACGACGACCCGATGTGCATGCTCACGACCGTGCCGGTCTCCTGGCAGGCGGCGAAGAACGGGTCCCACGCGCCGGAGTGGACGCTCGGCAGCCCCAGGTGCGGCGGGATCTCGCTGAAGCAGACCGCCCGGACGCCCCGCGCGGCGTTGCGGCGCACCTCCCGGGCCGCCAGTTCGGCGTCCCAGAGCGGGATCAGGCAGAGCGGGATCAGCCGCCCGCCCGAGTCACCGCACCACTCCTCGACCATCCAGTCGTTGTAGGCCCGCACGCAGGCCAGGCCGAGTTCGCGGTCCTTGGCCTCGGTGAAGGTCTGCCCGCAGAACCGGGGGAAGGTCGGGAAGCACAGGGACGCCTCGACATGGTTGAGCTCCATGTCGGCGACCCGGGCCTTCGGTTCCCAGCAGCCCGGCCGCATCTCGTCGTAGGTGATGGGGGACATCGTCATGTCGTCGCGGTCGAACCCGACGGCGGCGACATGGCGCTTGTGGATGTAGACGAGGTCCTCGTAGACCCAGCAGTCGGCCTGCGGGCCGTCGTCGTCGAAGGTCTGGCGGTAGGTGCCGCCGCCGATGTGCTCGACCGAGCCGATGCCGCGGCGCTCGATCCGCGGTCCGCGGTCGCGGAGCCGGGCGGGCAGCCAGGTCCGCCAGACGTGCGGCGGCTCGACGACGTGGTCGTCGACGCTGATGATCTTCGGTAGCTCGCCGAAGGACGGGCTCATGTTGTGCACCCCACTTATCTGATGGGTCGTCAGAAACAAGGTAGTGGCGTGCCGCCGATTCCGGAAGGTCGCCCGGCGGCAGATCTGATGGGGCGTCAGGCAGAGTGGACGACGGCCAGTGCGTCCAGCGCGACCGCACCGTCCGGCAGGACCGCGAGCGGGTTGATGTCCAGCTCGGCGAGCACGCCGTCGAGCTCCAGCCCCATCCGCTGCACCTTCATGATCACGTCGACCAGCGCGCCGACGTCGGCCCGCGGCCGGCCGCGGGCCCCGCCCAGCAGCGGGAACCCGCGCAGCCCGGCCAGCATCCGGTGCGCCTCGGCCTCGTCGAACGGCGGCACCCGGAACGCCACGTCCTGGAACACCTCGACGAAGACCCCGCCCAGCCCGGCCATCACCGTCGGGCCGAACAGCTCGTCGTGCGCCAGCCCGACGACCGTCTCGACGCCGCCCCGCACCTGCTCGCAGACCAGCGCCGCGTCGACCCCGGGATGCGCGGTGACCCGCCGGTACGCCTCGCGCACCTGCGCCGCCGAACGCAGGTCCAGATGCACCAGCCCGAGGTCGGACTTGTGCGCCACGTCCGGGCCGCACCCCTTCAGCACGACCGGGAACCCGATCGCCGCCGCGGCCCGCGCCGCCGCCGCGGCGCTGCCGGCGAGCTCCTCGCGGGGCGTCCGGATCCCGTACGCGCGCAGCAGCTCCTTGGCGGTGTGCTCCGAGGCGGGGCCGGCCGCGAGCAGCCGCCGCGCCCCGGCGGCGGCCGGCGAGGGAGTCCGCGGCGCGTCCGGGAACGCGGACCGGTACCGGCCCTGGAACTCGTGGAAGTCGAGGTAGGCGCGCACCGCCTTGACGCAGTTGGCGAAGGTGCGGAACACCGCCAGCCGCCGCGAGCCGAGCAGGACGTCCCGGTAGGCCGGCTCGGTCCCGACCGGCGAGCCCCACACCACGCAGACGGGCTTGTCGGTGCGCTCGGCGATCTCGGCGAGATCCCGTGCCAGGACGTCGCTCATCGGCGGGAACGCGCCGGTGATCGGGCAGATCAGCACCCCGACCGCCGGATCGGCCACGATCGTCTCCAGGATGCGGCGCCCGCGCCAGTCGCCGACCGGATGGCCGCCGTTGTCGACCGGGTTGGAGACCCGCAGGTAGCCGGGAATCCACTCGTGCAGCGCCTTCCGCGTCCCGGCCGACAGCTCGGGCAGTTCCAGGCCCGCCGCCGAGCACAGGTCGGCCATGTGCGCGCCGGTGCCGCCCGAGATGGCGTACACGCAGACCCCGCCGCTCACCGGCGGTTTCGCGCGGGCCAGCAGCATGGAGGTGTCCAGCAGCTCGTCCAGCCCGTCGACCCGGGTGACGCCGAACTGCCCGAGCACCGAGGAGGCGACCGCGTCGGACCCGGTGAGCTTGCCGGTGTGCGAGGCGGCCATCGACGCGCCGTCCCGGGTCCGCCCGACCTTCACCACGACGACCGGCACCCCGCGCCGGGCCGCGTGGTCGGCGGCGAGCATCAGCGTGCGGCCGTCCTTGAACCCCTCGACGTACCCGGCCACCGCGCCGACCTCCGGCAGGTCGGCGAAGTGCCGCAGGAAGTCGGCGAACTCCAGGTCCGCCTCGTTGCCGGTCGGCGCCCAGTGCGACACCCGGACGCCCAGCTCCTGCGCCTGGAAGACGGGGCGCCCCTGGTGGCCGCTCTGCGAGATGAGCGCGATCGCGGGACCGTCCAGGTCGTCGCGGAACTCCTCGAACGCGTTGAGGTTGGTGTTCGGGCCCAGCACCCGGAGCCCGTCGAGCGCGAGCCGGCCCATCCGCTCCTGCGCGTCCCTGCCCTCGTCGCCGAGTTCGGCGAAGCCGGACGCGAAGACCACGGCGAAGCGGGCCCCGGCCGCGGCGAGCTCGTCGAGCACCCCGGCCGGATCGCCGACCAGGACGGCGGCGACGTCGATGGGTTCGGGCACGTCGGCCACCGACCGGTGGCACGGCTCGCCGTCCACCACGTCGCGCCCGGGGTTGACCGGGTGGACGCGCGCGCCGACGCGCCCGGCCCAGGCGCGCAGCCTCCGGTAGACGGCGGTGTTCGGCCGGCCCGGTGTGTCCGAGGCGCCGACGACCGCGAGCGTGCGCGGCCTGAAGAACACGCCGAGATCCTCGCCGCGGAGCGCCAGGACCCGGCCGCTCACGTCCCGTTCGATGTCCTCGGCCCGCGAGGGACTGTTATCTGACATACCGTCAGCTTAACCGCGGACGCGGCGAAATCTGATGGGTCATCAGAAACAAGGGCGGGAGAAGGCCCGGTCCCGGCCTCGCCGGATCACGTGGGCGTCCGCGGCCGCCCGGCCGCGGGCTACTTGGGCGGGCGCTTGCCCGAGACGGCCCAGAAGACCAGCTGGGCCATGCTCTCCCGCAGGTCCTCGACCCTGATCTCCCACGCCTCGTAGCCGCGCTGGTGGGCGGCGTTGTGCGCCAGCATCCCGACGAGCGCCCCGGCCATCGCCTCGGGATCGACGTTCTCGGCCACCCGGCCGCGCTCCTGCTGCTCGGCGATCACCGCGGCGAGCGCGGTCACCACGTTGTTGAGCATGCGGACGCGCAGCGTGTGGAAGCGTTCGTCGCCTTCGATCGTGGCGAGGTCCACCACCCGCAGGACCGCCTCGTTGTCGCGCCAGAAGTCCAGGAAGCCGTCGACGAGCATTTGCGCCGTCTCGTAGCCGGACTTGCCGGTCCACGGCTGGTCCTCGACGAGCGGGCGCAGCCGCCTTCCCGCCTCGGCCATCTCGGCCGCGATGGTGAGGACGGCGGCCTCGATGTCGGCGAAGTACTGGTAGAAGGTGGCGGGGGACGTCCCGGCTCGCCGGGCCACGTCGATCACCGTGATGTCGCGGTACGGCGAGGTGGCGAGCATCTCCGTGAGGCGGCTCAGCAGCCGCTGCCGGGTCGCCTTGGCCCGCCGGCCCGCGACCCTGCCGTCTGCGGTCAGCACGGTTTCTGGCATACCGTCAGTTTAGGGCCTCCGGCCGCGCACGGCCCACGAGTCCCGCACAGAACGGCGACGTCCGACGCCTCGGCTTTTACCTATCCACTCAGCCGTCGACGACCACACCCGCATCGCCTACAGCGAGATGCACCCCGACGAGAAGGCCGCCACCTGCGCCGACTTCCTGCGCCGGGCGGCGACCTTCTTCACAGAGCTGGGCATCACCCGCATCGAACGGGTACTGACCGACAACGCCTGGGCCTACCGCAAGTCCACCGCCTGGCAGCAAGCACTGGACGAGCTGGGCGCCACCGGCCGCCTGACCCGCCCCTACCGACCCCAGACCAACGGAAGGTCGAACGGTTCAACCGCACCCTGACACAGGAATGGGCCTACGCCCGGCCCTACACCAGCAACACCGACCGCACTGCGGCCCGGCTAGCGCGGACCCTGCTAGGCGCCCTGCGCGCCGACCCGTGAGACGCCACCGGCGGGCAGTCAGGCGCGGACGAAGTCGTAGGTGAGCGTGTTCGCCTTGGCGTCGTGGCCGATCGCCGCCCAGTCGTCTCCGAGCCCTTGCAGCCAACCAGGGAAGCGGCCGAGGCGACGGCCCGTGACGCGTCGCAGACGAGGACGAACGGGTGGTCGTCCTCGTCTTCGCTGACGGCGATGCGCCGCCGGGTGACAGCGGTCTGCCAGCTGGCGACGTCTCCGGCAAGCCGCCTTCCATCGCCCCCACTGGCGCGAGGCCGCCGAAGACCTCGTCCAGCGCGTACGCGACTCGCGATAGCGGTGGACGCAGCCCGTGGGCGGCGGAGAGGGTGAGGTGGGCTCCGTCCGGGTCCCTGCCACCCCGCCTGCCCATCACCCGTCCGCGCGGGAGCCCCGGCGGTGCACACTGACGGCATAGCCTCCGCCCCGGTAGTCGTCGCCGTCCCAGGTGGCGAAGCGCTGGTGGAAGCTCAGCCCGGCGGCTGCACACCAGGCGTCGTAGCTCGCCAGATCCACGGTCGGCGGCACCGGAAGGTGAGCGGCGTCCAGGCCGAACCCCGCGACGAGAAGTCCGCCCGGACGCAGGCTCTCGGCCAGTGCACGGATCGCCGCGGGCTCGGTGCCTTGAGCCAGCAGGGGGATGACGTTGCCGGCGGCCACGACGAGATCGAAGGGATCGGCGTCCGGCGGCTCGAAGGTGGCCAGGTCGGCCCTGATCCAGGTCATCTCGGGAGCCATCCGGCGGGCCTCGGCCAGCATGGAGGCGTCCAGGTCCACTCCGACGCAGGCGTAGCCGAGTTCGGCGAGCCGGATCGCGACCCGTCCGGTACCGGTGCCGGCGTCCAGCACTCGCGAACCGGGTGGGACCAGCGACGCGCACAGCCGCGCCTCGCCGTGCACGTCCGCCCCGGCGGCGGCGAGGTCGGCGAACCGGGCGGCGTAGGCCGCCCCGGAACTCTCACCGGCCAGATCGGACCAGCGGCTCATCGACGCCTCCTTCGCAGTGGCCGGGTAAGCCAGGGTATCCGAGCACATCCGAGGCTTCCGATCCACTGCAACGCCACCGGAAAGCCGGTTCCGGCAGGTGGTCGGCGGGCGTTTGCGCAGCCCAATGCCACCGGACGTTTCCGCCGGCGCTTCTGAGAAAGACCTCTGCGTGTTTCGTCGCCCCCGTCGAGGGAGGACGGTCGGTGCCACGCCGGCGCACGGCCCTCGAACTCGGCGGCAGTGACACGGCGCGAGGAGGACTGAATGGGCATGCGGGACGTCTGGGGCCGGATGGGCAGGCGCCGCCGGCTGCGCCGGGTGGCCAGGGAGACCTTCGGCTGGCCGGACCTGCGCCCGGGCCAGGGCAAGGCGATGGAGCACCTGCTGCGAGGCCGCGACGTCCTGCTGGTCATGCCGACCGGCGGCGGCAAGTCGGCCGTCTACCAGGTGCCCGCCCAACTGCTTCCCGGGCCGACCGTGGTGATCTCGCCCCTGATCGCCTTGCAGCGGGACCAGATGCTCGCGCTCACCGGCCGCGACGCCGGCGGAGCCGTGATGGTCAACTCCGCCCAGTCCGAGGGGGCGAGCGAGGACGCCATGGACCAGATCCGGGCGGGCCGAGCCGAGTACATCTTCCTCTCACCCGAGCAGCTGGCCAAGCCGTCGGTCGTGGAGCGGCTCGCCACCGTGCGCCCCTCTCTGATAGCCGTCGACGAGGCGCACTGCGTCTCCACGTGGGGCCACGACTTCCGGCCGGACTACCAGCGGCTCGGCCGGGTGATCGAGCGCCTCGGTCACCCCCCGGTCATCGCCCTGACCGCGACCGCCTCGCCACCGGTGCGCGACGACATCCTCGCGACGCTCGGGCTGGCGGAGGCCCAGCAGATCGTCCGCGGTTTCGACCGGCCGAACCTGTCCCTGAAGGTACGGCGGTTTCACGAGGAGACGGACAAGAGAAAGGCGCTGATCGAGGACGCCGGCGGGCGGAAGGGACTGGGCCTCGTCTACGTCGCCACCCGGCGGGACGCCGAGTCATACGGCGAGGAACTGACCGCGGCGGGCCTGCGTGCGGCTTCCTACCACGCCGGGATGAAGGCGGCGGACCGCAAGCGGGTGCACGAGGCGTTCCAGAATGACGAGCTCGATGTCGTGGTGGCGACCTCGGCGTTCGGCATGGGAATCGACAAGCCGGACGTCCGCTATGTCCTCCACACCGCTCCACCCGAATCCCCGGAGTCGTACTACCAGGAGATCGGCCGCGCCGGACGTGACGGAGAACCCGCGGCCGCCGTCCTGTACTACCGCTCACAGGACCTTGGCCTACGCCGCTTCTTCGCCGCAGGTAAGCCCGACGAAGAGAAACTACTTCAGACCGCGACGCTCCTCCAGACCCACGGTGGCACTGTCCCGGCAACCGAGATGCGTACCACGCTGGGCGTCGGCGCATCCAAGCTGACCGGCCTGGTGAACCTCCTGGAACAGGCTGGAGCCGTGGAAACGACCGGCCGCGGACACCTGCGATACGTCCAGGAGGGACCACCGCCCGAAGAGGCCGTGGCACGCGCCACGGAACTCGACGAGAAACGCCGCCGCGTCGACGAATCACGCATCGACATGATGCGCGCCTACGCGGAGACGACGGATTGCCGCCGCCGTTTCCTTCTGGAATACCTGGGCGAGCCCTACCTGGGCTCATGCGGGCACTGCGATATCTGCCAGGCCGGGGCGACTGCCACGAACCGTGTCAATAGAACGTCCACCCCGCCGGACCAGACCGAAGAGGCCCCGTTCCCCCTACACGCCGAAGTGCAGCACGCCGCATGGGGAACCGGAACGGTGATGCGGGTGGAACCCGACCGCATCACCGTGCTCTTCGGGGAAGCCGGCTACCGCACGCTGTCCCTGGATGCGATCCAGCGCGACAACGACCTCCTAACCCTTCGCTCCGACGCACCTCGCCCACCAGCCCGACGCGGACGGGCCCGCCAACGCACCCCCCGAACACGCCGAAACAAGGCCGCCGCAGATAGCAAGGAATCCACCACCGTGCCTTGACCAGGGAGACCTTTAGGCTCTGTCGCTCACTTTTTCCAGACGGTCCCGGCTGCCGCAACCAGATGATGCATCCGCGCAGGTGTGGTCCGGCCTGGTAGCTGCGCTTTAACGCACATGTTCGATGGCTTCTGCTCCCCGCCGTACCCGAAGCGGGTAGGGCTGGCGGTATCCGTCCTCCGAGACCGTGGGTGGGGCGATGATCGGCTTTCAGTCAGGGTGATGCGGTCACCGTAGTACAGGGATAGCGCGTTCAGCGCTGCCTTCCACCCGGGCGTTTCACCAGACACGTTGGGCCTGCCTTTCAGGGGTTGGCGAATGAACAGGTAGAGCACCTTGAGGGCGGCCTGCTCAGTGGGGAAGTGCCCGCGCCGGCGGGTGGCCTGGCGGAACCGGGCGTTCAGGCTCTCGATCGCGTTGGCGGTGTAGACGATCTGCGGATCTCGGCCGGAACGCCAGGAACGGCGTGAAGGTCCGCCAGACGTCCCGCCACAGCCGGATGATCACCGGATAGCGGCCGCCCCATTCGGCTTCGAAGTCGGCGAACCGCAGTTCGGCGGCTGCTTCGGTCGGGGCGGTGTAGATCTGCCGCAGATCCTTTGGTGAGCCGGCTCCAGTGCGCCTTGGACGCATACCGCAGCGACGAGCGCACCAGGTGCACCACGCATTGCTGGACGGTGGCCGGCGGCCAGATCTCCTCGATCGCCTCGGGCAGGCCCTTCAAACCGTCGCAGCAGGCGATGCACGCGTCTTGGACACCGCGACCGCAGAGTTCGGCCGGCACGGTCATCCTGTCCCGCTCGAATACCCGGCTACGTGACCTGACCTGCGGCTAAGCGGCGTGGTGATACTCGCTGATCACGCCTTTGACGACGCGTTTTCGGCGATGCGGCGCAGGTCAACGGGCCCGGGAGTGTCCGGGTCGGTTTCGTTTCGATGTCCGGTGGGCGCTGCTGCCGCCACTGGTGCGGCCGGTGGCGGTTGTAGTGAACCAGATACTCGCTGAGCACCAGGGGCCAGGTGGCGTTCGCCGAGGATCAGGATCCGGTCCAGGAGTTCGCGGCGGAGGGTTCCGATGACGCGCTCGCAGATGGCGTTCATCCGCGGGGTCCGCAGCAGGGTGGTGATGATCCGCAGCCCGTCGGCTTTGAACACGCCGGCGAACGCGGTCGTGAAGAGGGGATCGCGATCGTGAAGCAGGAACCGCAGTGTGTCGACGCGCTCCCCCAAGTCGGTGGCAAGGCTGCGGGCCTGCCGCACCGCCCACGCCCCGGTCGGATGCGCCGTCACACCGCCCAGGTGGAGTCCGTGGGTTCCGTACTCGAAGAACACCAGCACATACACCCGCTTGAGCAGCACCGTCTCCACCACCAGGAAGTCACACGCGATGATCGCGCGAGCCTGGGCGGTCATGAACTGCCGCCACGTCGAGCCCGCCCGGCGGGGTGCGGGGTCGATGCCGGCGGCGTGGAGGATCTCCCAGACGGTGGACGCGGCGATCGTGTACTCGAGCCGGGCCAACTCAGCCCGGATGCGTCTGTGCCCCCCAGGTCGGGTTCTCCCGCGCCATCCCAACAATCAGCGTCTTGATCGAAACGCCGGTAAGCGGCCGTCCTGGTCGGCGCCGGTCAGTGCAGCTCCACTTCCGGACGACCAGGCGGCGGTGCCAGCGCAGCATCGTGGCCGGGGCGACCGGGAAGACCTCAGCCCACCGGCGGCGGTGAACCAGCCGGGACAACGCCGCCAACCAGAGCCGGTCGAGGTGATCGCGCTGTGGCCGGCCACGCACCTGCCGGCGCAGCACCTGGTTCTCCCGACGCAGCACCAGGAGTTCGACCTCCTTGGACAACTCCGACCGAAGCAGCATCACCAGCAAGCCGAGCAGACACCTGAGCAACCGGGAGACCAGCGACAACAACACCTCGAAACGGTCCCAGCCACGACACTCATCCTGCAACGAAGCCCCAGGTCGCAACACGGAAGCCGAGTTCCCGAGCGGCATACGATCGCGTTCCGCCGGCAGAACTTCGGTGACTACGAGATCCCGTCGCTGCATCTGAAGGAGGGACTGGAGCCCGCAGGCCGCACAGGTTTCGGGCTGCACGTGCGCGGCTGACCGCCGACGATGGACTCCGGGGACGAGGCGGATTGAGCGACCCTCCAAATGACTGGATTCGAGCCACTGCAGACCCTCGTATCGCACCGGTTCGTTGGACACGCGGCCCGCCTCTCCCCAGGACGCTTTCCCTGCACACAGGGCGCGGCCGTTGAGCGGCGGATCGCCTGCCGCGTTCCCTACGGCCGGTGCGAGGTGGTGGTGAGGAAGTCCAGGACCATGGGGCTGGCGTGAGTGCGGGCCTCCTCGAAGTAGGCGTGGCGGGTGTCGGGGATCAGGTGAAGTCGGGCGCCGGGGATCCGGTCGGCGAGCAGGGGTGCGTTGGCGGCGGGGTTGAGCTGGTCATCGGTTCCGTGGAGGACCAAGGTGGGTGCACTGATGCTCGGCAGGAGGTCCCAGGCGTTGTGGCGGTTGCTGGCTGCGAGGTGGTGGCGCCGGGAGTGGGCGGGCATACGGGGGTCGCCGAGGGTGTGGTACGGGCCGGGGTGGTCGGAGAGCCAGCGGGGTGTGTACATGAGCTCCAGCAAAGCTTGCCGCGCGGCTCCGGGGTGAGACTGGGCCAAGGCCCGACGGACGCCGTTGTCGCGTTCGATGCCGTGCGGACCGCCGGGTGAGGTGCAGCCAAGGACCAGGGCGCTGACGCGGTGCGGGTGACGGGCGGCGAGTTGCTGGGCTACACGGCCGCCCATGGACGTGCCATAGATATCGGCCCGGTCGATGCCGAGGTCGTCGAGGACGGCGATGACGTCCTGGGCGAGCAGTTCGGTGGTGTGGGGGGTGTCGGGCTTGTCGCTGTCGCCGGTGCCACGATAGTCGAGCGTGATGGTGCTGCGGGCGGGGTGGAAGTCGGAGCGGACCGGGTCCCACCAGTGGTGGTTGTTGGCCTGGCCCGCCAGCAGGACGAGGGGCGCTCCGTCGCCGCGGAGCTGGTAAGCGATGCGGGTTCCGTCAAGTGTCGTCGTGTACGTCATCAGCTGGTTCCTCATCTCCGGCGGGCCCGAGGGGTGTCGATCCTCGCCGTCCACACCGAGCGGGCTTGCCTGCTGGACAGTCCTGGTGGTCACCTGTTCGGCAGCCCGAGTTCCGACCTAATCCTCACGTCGCGCATTACCCCTCACGTCATCGACCCGATGACCGTCCGCGGGAGATCGTCATGGTGCACGCACCGAGACGGACGAACCGGGGAGATCCCTTGTCA
>NZ_JBEPCJ010000165.1:0-11074 GCF_040299565.1 Spirillospora sp. NPDC000708 | reverse complement strand
CATCAGCTCCTCGAAGTAGAGCCGGCCGGACGCGTCCCGGTGCCGGGTGTGCCGTTTCGGCGGCACGTCGCCGACCCGCCGGTAGTGCGCCATGATCCCTCGCCTCCCCGCAGATGATTAATGCGTTTACTATCTCTCCGCGACATTACGGCCCCCGGCGGGCAGAAGAAAGGCCCGGTTCCGGACACGGGGCGGAACGGGCCGGAGCGGACGGGAGCGGACCGGGAGGCGGGCGCGGCGGGTCAGCTCCGCTCGCGGACGTCGAACCGGTGCCGGCCCTCGATCAGCTTGTCCAGCAGCATCACCAGCATCCGCTGCTCGGTCTCGGTGAGCACGCCCGCCCACTGCCGCTCCCGCTCGTGCTGGCCCGCGAAGATCTCCAGCATCCGGCGGCGGCCGTCCTCGGTCAGCGACAGGATCACCGAGCGGCCGTCCCGCTCGCCCGGCGTACGCACCATCATCCCGTCCGCCACCAGCGTCTTCGCCAGGTTGGACACGGCGGCGCGGCTCATCCCGGCGAGCGTGGCGGCGCGGCCCGGCTCCAGCGGCCCGGCGAGCCAGGTGACGAACAGCAGCCGGAACCCCGCCCAGGAGTGCCCGCGCGGCCGGTGCACCGTGGACTCCAGGTCGTAGGTGACGATGGCGGACGCCCGGTTCAGCGTCAGCAGCAGCCGGGTCGCGAGCCGGTCCGGGAAGCCGAACTCGTCCGCCAGCCGGCCTCCGGCGAGGTCGACGAACGACCAGAAGTCCAGGTCCTCGCGCTCGTCGTCCATGGTCGCCAGCCTAGCCCCGGCGGGCGGGCAAAGTGATTCACGGTTTGATCGGTCTGCGACGTGTCGGCGCGACGATCACGGGCAGGTCTCCCCGTGCACACGGCGAGTGGGGGGATCATGGCGACGGTCGCGGACCAGTTCATCCAGGTGCTCCGCCAGGCGGGCGTCCGGCGGATCTACGGCGTGGTGGGCGACAGCCTCAACCCGATCGTGGACGCGGTGCGCCGCACCGGTGGCGACATCGAGTGGGTGCACGTCCGCAACGAGGAGGCGGGCGCGTTCGCCGCCGCCGCCGAGGCGCAGACGACCGGGCGGCTCGCCGTCTGCGCGGGCAGTTGCGGCCCCGGCAACACCCACCTGATCCAGGGCCTGTACGACGCGCACCGGTCCGGGGCGCCCGTCCTCGCGCTGGCCTCGCAGATCCCGAGCACCCAGATCGGCAGCGGCTACTTCCAGGAGACGCACCCCGAGCGGCTGTTCACCGAGTGCAGCCACTACTGCGAGCTGATCAACGGGCCGGGGCAGATGCCGCGCATCCTGCGCACGGCGATCCAGCACGCGGTCGGCCTGGGCGGCGTCGCCGTCCTCGCGCTGTCCGGGGACGTCGCCAGCCAGGACGCCGAGAACCCGACCGGCGAGCACGACTTCCTCGTCCGCAAGGGCATCGTGAAGCCGCCCGCCGACCAGGTCGACCAGCTGGCCCACGCCCTCAACCGGGCGCGGAAGCCGATGCTCTTCTGCGGGTCCGGTGTGCAGAACGCGCATTCGGAGGTCATGCAGCTCGCGCACAAACTGCTGTCGCCGATCGGGCACGCGCTGCGCGGCAAGGAATGGATCCAGTACAACAATCCGTTCGACGTCGGAATGAGCGGGCTTCTCGGCTACGGCGCCTGCTACGAGGCGATGCAGGAGGCCGACCTCGTCCTCATGCTCGGCACGGACTTCCCCTATGACCCTTTCCTTCCGGGCCGCCACACCATCCAGGTCGACGACGATCCCGCCAAGCTGGGGCGCCGCACGCCGCTCACGCTCGCCGTCCACGGCGACGTCGGTGAGACGCTCCGCCTCGTCATGGACAAGGTCGAGCAGAAGCACGACCGGTCCTATCTCAACGAAATGCTGCGACGGCACACGCGCGCGCTGGAGGGCGTCGTCTCCGCCTACACGCGCGACATCGAGAAGCACGTTCCGATCCATCCCGAATACGTGGCGGACGTCCTTGACGACCTCGCCGCCGACGACGCGATATTCACCGTCGACACCGGAATGTGCAACGTCTGGGTGGCCCGCTACATCACGCCGAACGGCCGCCGCCGCGTCATGGGCTCGTTCGTCCACGGCTCCATGGCGAACGCCCTGCCGCACGCGATCGGCGCCCAGTACGGCGCGCCCGGCCGCCAGGTCGTCTCGGTGTCCGGCGACGGCGGCCTCGGCATGCTGCTCGGCGAGCTGCTCACCGTGCGGCTGCACCGCATCCCCGTCAAGATCATTCTCTTCAACAACGCGTCGCTCGGGATGGTGCGGCTGGAGATGATGGTGGACGGCCTGCCGTCCTACGAGACCGATCACGAGGCCGTCGACTACGCCGCCATCGCGCAGGCCGCGGGCATCGAGGCGGCCCGCGTCGAGCGGCCCGCCGACGTCCGCGACGCGATGGCCGCCGCGCTCGCCGCGCCCGGCCCGTACCTGCTGGACGTCGTCACCGACCCGAACGCCCTGTCCATCCCGCCGCACATCACCCCGCAGCAGGTGAAGGGCTTCGCGCTCGCCGCGGGCAAGACCGTCCTCACCGGCGGCGTCGGCAAGATGCTCGATCTGGCGCGCAGCAACCTCCGCAACATCCCCCGCCCCTGACCGCGCGCCGCGCTCACGCGGGGTCGGCGGCGGCCATGTCGCGGGCGTGCGCGACGAGGCGCAGCAGCGCCGGGTCGCGGTTGCCGCGATGCCACGCGAGCGCGATCGGGACGGTCGGGACGGGATCGGCGAACCGCCGCGTGACGACGCCGGGGACGTGCAGCGTGCCCGCCTTGCCCTCGGTGATGAAGGTGATGCCGTGCCCCGCCGCGACGGCGTGCAGCATCCGCTCCTCCTCGGGCTCCCAGTGCGCGACGGGCGGCCGGACGCCCTCGCCGAAGACCTGGTCGAGCATCCGGTCCCACATGCCGGGGCCGTGCTCGCGCGGCCACCAGACGAGCGGGCGGCCCGCCACGTCGGCGGTGCGGAGCCGCCGCTTGCGGGCCAGCGGGTCGTCGCCGCGGACGGCCGCCACGATCGGCTCCGCGCCGATCTCCAGGACGGCCAGGTCGTCGCGCAGGTCGATGGGCGGCCGGACGATCGCCGCGTCGATGGCCCGCTCGCGCAGCCGCTGCTCGTGCAGGACGGTGAAACCGCTGGTGAGCTGGACGTCGACGGCGGGGTGCGCGGCCCGGAACCCGTCGACGAGGTCGGTGACGGCGCCGCCGGGCGCGGAGCGGGTGAGGCTGAGGGTGAGCCGCCCGGCCTCCCCGGTGCCGTGCCTCCGCACCAGGTCGGCGGCGGCGTCGGCGCGGGCGAGGACGTCGCGGGCGGCGGGCAGCAGCGCGGCCCCCGCCTGGGTCAGCGCCACGCCGCGCCGGTTGCGGGCGAACAACTCCGCGCCGAGCTCGCGTTCGAGCGCCTTGATCTGCTGGCTGAGCCCGGGCTGGGCGACGTGCAGCCGCTGCGCGGCGCGGCCGTAGTGCAGCTCCTCGGCGACCGCCACGAAGTACCGCAGATGCCGCAATTCCATGCCGCCGACGATAGCCGGTGATAATCCTCGCTTCTCACAGGAGAAGAACCTGAACTTGGACGCGGCCGCCGGACGCGTGGCGGAATGTCGACATGGTCACCGTAACGACAAGCCCGCGCGCCGCCGGGACGGCCGGCGCTCGGCAGTGGATAGCCCTCGGATCCGTGCTGCTCGCCACGTTCATGGGACTGCTGGACGCGAGCATCGTCACGGTCGCCGTCCCGTCCATCCAGCACGGGCTGGGCGCCTCGTTCGGCGAGGTCCAGTTCGTCGCCGCCGGGTACACGCTCGCCTACGCGGTCGGGCTGGTGACCGGTGGGCGCCTCGGCGACCTGTACGGGCGCCGGCGCAGCTTCCTGACCGGCGTCGTGCTGTTCCTCGTCACCTCGGTGCTGTGCGCGGCGGCGCCGTCGGCCCCGCTGCTGATCGGGGCGCGGGTGCTCCAGGGCCTGGCGGCCGCGGTGATGCTGCCGCAGGTGCTGTCGATCGTCCAGGCGTCGTTCACCGGCCCGGCGCGGGCGAGCGCCCTCGGACTGTACGGGGCGACGATCGGGCTGGCGTCGATCTCCGGGCAGATCGTCGGCGGCGCGCTGCTCGCCTGGAACCCGCTCGGGCTCGGCTGGCGGTCGGCGTTCCTCGTCAACGTGCCGATCGGGCTGGTCGCCCTGGCCGTCGCGGGCGCGACCGTCACCGAGGGGCGCGGCGCGCGCTCCCGCCTCGACCTCGGCGGCGCGGGCCTCCTCGGGCTCGCCCTCGTCGGCCTGCTGCTCCCGGCCGCGCTGGGGTGGCCGGTGTGGAGCCTGCCGTTCCCGCCGGCGGGGCTGGCGCTGCTCGTCGCCTTCGGAGCCTTCGAGCGGCGGCAGGCGAACCCGCTGGTGCCGATGCGGCTGCTCGCCCAGCGGCGGATGGTGCGGGGACTGCTCACCGTCCTCGCCTTCTACGCGGGCAACGCCGGGCTGTTCCTCCTGCTCGCCTACCACCTCCAGGCGGGGCTCGGGCAGAGCCCGCTGCGGAGCGGGCTGATCTTCGCGCCGCTCGGCATCGGGTTCGCCGTCGCCAGCCTGGCCGGACGCAGCCGCGCCGCGCTCGTGCCGGGCGCCGCGCTGATGGCGGCCAGCCTGACCGCCGTGCTGCTGATCGTCTCCACCGTCCCGGGGCACGCGCAGATCGGGTGGCTGCTGCCCGCGCTGGCGGTCTCCGGGATCGGCGAGGGGCTGGTCGCCGCGCCGCTGATCGGCCGGGTCCTCGCCGGGGTCGACCCGGCGGACGGCGGCGCCGCGAGCGGCGTCCTGCTCACCGCCACGCAGGTCGCGAACGCCTCGGGCGTCGCGCTGATCGGCGGCCTGTTCGCGGGCGCGCTCGGCGCGGCCCCCGGCACGCCCGGCACCGCCCTGTCCGCCTACGACCACGCCACCGCGGTCACGACCGCGGCGGTGCTGGCCCTGGCCGTCCTGACCGGCCTGCTCGCCCGCACCCTCCGCGACCGCTGAGAACGGCCGCGGGGACCCCGCGCCCCCGTCCCGCCCGGCATGGTGGGATGGGGGCGTGAGCCGTGCCGTGGAGGAGAGCAACCGCAGGCTGCTGCGGGCGCGGGACGCGATGGACCGCGCCTACGCGCAGCCGCTGGACGTCCCCGCCCTGGCCCGGATCGCCCACGTGTCCCCGGCGCACTTCACCCGCGCGTTCCGGGCGGCCTTCGGCGAGACGCCGCACCGCTACCTGCAGCGCCGCCGCGTCGAGCGGGCGATGTTCCTGCTGCGGGACACCGACCGCAGCGTCACGGACATCTGCTTCGAGGTCGGCTTCGGCAGCCTGGGCACGTTCAGCCGCACGTTCAGCGCCATCGTCGGGCGGTCGCCGCGCGAGTACCGGCGGGCGGTCACGGCCGTGGACGTGCCGACCTGCTTCGTGAAGACGTGGACGCGGCCCGTCGACCGAGCAGTTTCGGATAAGTCTTCCGGGAGGCGCGCTCGCTAGCGTTGACCCCATGTTCAACGCGATCACGCATTCCCAGATCTACGTCCTGGACCAGGACGAGGCCCTCGACTTCTACGTCGGCAAGCTCGGCCTGGAGGTGAGCGCCGACGTCGACATGGGCTTCATGCGCTGGCTGACCATCAGCGTCCCCGGCGACCCCGAGCGCCACATCCTGCTGGAGCGCCCCGGCCCGCCGTCGCTGTCGGACGAGACGGCCGAGCAGGTCCGGGAACTGCTGACCAAGGGCGCGATGGGCGGCCACCTCATCTTCGGCACGGACGACTGCCGCAAGACCTACGAGACGCTGCGGGACCGCGGCGTGGAGTTCACCGAGGAGCCCACCGAGCGCCCGTACGGCATCGACGCCGCGCTCCGCGACCCGTTCGGCAACAGCATCCGCTTCACCCAGCGGGTCTGACCGCCTCCGGACGGATCCGCCCGCGCGCCGCGCGCGGGTTCCGTCCTTAGGGTGGTGCCGTGGGGAGCATCCGGGTGCGGCACCGCTCGGTGACGGTCGCGCCCTGGGCGCTGGACGCGGCGCTCTCCGCGGCCGCCTTCGCCGTGACCGCGTACCGGATCGGCACCGGCGCCGTCGACGCGGGCGGCCGCGCACCGGACGCCGCGGCCTACGGCATCGGGCTCGCGATGGCGGCGGCGCTGCTCGCGCGGCGGCGGTGGCCGGCGCTCGTGCTGGGCCTGGTCACGGTGCTGTGGATCGCGTACCACACCCGCGGCTACCCGGGCGGGGCGCCGGGGGTGCCGGTGTGGGCGGCGCTGTACTCGGTCGCGGTCGCGCCCCGGCGGCGGGCGGGGCTCGTGCTCGCGGGCGTGCTGATCGTCTCGGACGCGTCGGCCCGGTCGGAGGGCGGCGTCCACCCGCTCGACGCGCTGCTGGACGGGACGACCGTGGTGTTCGTCGCGATGCTGCTGCTCGGCGACGCCGTCCGCAGCCGGCGGGAGCGGCGGGCCGAGTACGAGGCGCGGCTGGAGGCGCTCGCCGCGCGGCAGGAGGACGCCGCCGCGCGGCGCGTCGCCGAGGAGCGGATCCGGATCGCGCGGGACCTGCACGACGTCTCCGCGCACACGATCGCGGTGATCGGCGTCCAGGCGAGCGTGGCCGCCGAGCTGCTGACCGAGGACCCGGAGACCGCCGGGGAGGCGCTGCGGGCGATCCGCGCGGCCGGCGCGGAGGCGATGGCGGAGCTCCGCGCGACGGTGGGCGTGCTGCGGGACGGGGACGGCGCCGAGGTGGAGGCCCCGGCGCCCGGTCTCGACCGGCTGCCCGACCTGGTGCGGAGCTACGGCTCCGCCGGGCCGCGCGTGGAGCTGGACGTCGAGGGCGAGCGGCGCCCGCTGCCCGGCGTGGTGGAGCTGACCGCGTACCGGATCGTCCAGGAGTCGCTGGCCAACGCGCTGCGCCACGGCGGCGCGGGGTCCGTGGCGGTCCGGCTCCGGTACCGCGCGGACGGCCTGGACGTCGAGATCGACGACGACGGGCGCGGCGGGACGCCGGCCGGTGACGGGTACGGGGTGCGCGGCATGGCGGAGCGCGCGGCGGCCCTCGGCGGGAGCCTGACCGCGGGGCCGGCCGCCGGGCCGGGGGAGTCCGGGTTCCGGGTGCGGGCCTGGCTGCCGGGCGGGGGGACGCGATGACGATCCGGGTGCTGCTGGCCGACGACCAGGCGCTGGTGCGGGCCGGGTTCCGCGTCCTGCTGGAGCGCGCGGACGACATCGAGGTCGTCGGCGAGGCCGGGGACGGTGACGAGGCGGTCGCGCTGGCCCGCGCGCGGCGGCCGGACGTCGTCCTGATGGACGTGCGGATGCCGGGCTGCGACGGGCTCGCGGCGACGCGGCGGATCGTGGCGGACGCGGGGCCGTCCGGTGCGAAGGTCGTGGTGCTGACGACGTTCGACCTCGACCGGTACCTGTTCGCGGCGCTCCGGGCGGGGGCGAGCGGCTTCCTGCTGAAGGACCTGGAGCCGGACGCGCTGCGGCAGGCGGTCCGGACGGTGCACGCCGGCGACGCGCTGCTCGCGCCCCGGCTGACCCGGCGGCTGATCTCGGTGTTCGCGGACCGGGCGGGGCGGCCCCCGGTGGCGCCGGAGCGGCTCGCGGCCCTCACCGTTCGGGAGCGGGAGGTCGTGGCGCTGGTGGCGGACGGCCTGTCGGACCGGGAGATCGGCGACCGGCTGGCGATGCGTCCGGCGACGGCGAAGACGCACGTCAACCGGGCGATGGCGAAGCTCGGCGCGCGGGACCGCGCGCAGCTCGTGGTGCTCGCCTACCAGTCCGGCCTGGCCGGGGTACCGCGATCGGAGTAGGGGCGGTGCCGCGAACGCGGTAGCCGGGTGCGCCCGCGGCGCCGATGGAATCGCCCGCGCGTTTTCCTAGCGTCGAGTTCATGGATGTTCACACGAGAGTCATCGCCGGTGGCTGCCTGGTGGCGGCACCGGCCGTCCAAGGGCTGTCGACGTTCTTCTGGAACGACGGCGACCAGGGGATCGCGGCGGGCGCGCTGATCGTCGTCGCCACGGTGTTCTGGGTGGCGGGGCTGGCGGCGCTGTTCCGCCTCGTCGAGGCGCGGGCGCCCCGGTACGCGGCCGTCGCGTTCCCGCTGGCGGTCTACGGCTGCGTCGGCGGCGCGGCGTTCGGGGTGCAGGGGCTGTGCGAGGAGCTCTTCGGAGTCCCGCACGACACGGCCGTGGACCTGCTCCGCCACCACCAGGCGGCGGCGGAGGCCGCGTTCTGGTTCGCGGGCCCGCTCTTCCCGATCAGCGTGTTCGTGCTCGGGGCGGTGCTGATCCGGCTGCGCCTCGTCCCGCTGCCGACCGCCGTCCTGCTGTCGGTGGGCGCGGTGCTGTTCCCGCTCAGCCGGGTGCCGCGCGAGGTCCTCGTCGCGCACCTCGCCGACCTCGTGCTCCTGCTGCCGTTCGCGCACCTCGGCGTGCTGATGGCGATGGGGCGGCTGGCGCCCGCGAAGGCCGCGGACACGGCGGACGCCGCGTCCGCCGCGCCGGTGGAGGCGGTCAGGTGAAGGGGGTGGCCATCTCGGTGAGGGCCTCGTCGGTCACCTCGGCCATGGAGCGCGGCGGGTCCTGCTCGGTCCAGGCGAGGGCGCCGATGCGCAGGGCGGTCATGAAGGCGCCGGCCATGACGACGGCGCGGGCGGAGCCGGGCGGGAGCCCGTCGCGGGCGGCGACGAGGTCGGCGAGGGCCCGCTCGAACGTGGCGTAGTGCGCGAGCTGGCGGGCCAGGACGGACGGGTGGGCGCGGGCGAGGCGGGCCTGCGCCGCCCAGCGGGGGTCGGGCTCGCCGATCTCGCCGGCCAGGTCGTGGAACGCGGCGCGCAGCGCGGCCCAGGACGTCTCGCCGGGCGGGCGGGCGGCGAAGCGGTCGAGGAGGGAGCGCATGCGCTGCTCGTCGCCGTAGAGGAGGGCGTCCTCCTTGCCGTCGAAGTAGTTGGAGAACGTGCGCCGGGACACGCCGGCGGCGTCGGCGATGGCCTCGACCGTCACCTCGTCCAGGCCGTGCTCGACGGCGAGGCGCATCGCGGCCTCGTGCAGGGCCATGCGCGTCGCCTCCTTCTTGCGCTCGCGCAGCCCGCCGCCGGCCATGGTCTCCATGCCGTCCAACTCTACGGGGAGGCGCGCCCGGCCGGGCGAAATCTTTCTTGATGCGAAAACTTGCCCAGTGGGAATAATGTGGGCCGCTGACGCCTTGTACACGGCGTTCCCACTCCTCACCCCGGAGGCGTCCCTTGACCGTGTCCGCCGACCAGCCGGCCCCGCCGGCGCCGTCCGCGACGATGTCGCGCAGATCGATCTTCGAGGCGCTCAGCGGCCTGCTGCTGGTGCTCTTCGTCGCGATGCTGAGCGAGACCGTCGTGTCCACCGCCCTGCCGCAGATCATCGGCGCGCTCAAGGGCACCCAGTCGCAGTACACCTGGGTCGTCACCGCGACCCTGCTGACCGCCACGGCGAGCACCCCGATCTGGGGCAAGCTCGCCGACCTCTACGACAAGAAGCGGCTGCTCCAGGCGTCGATCGTCATCTTCGTCGTCGCGTCGATCGCGTCCGGGTTCGCGCAGAACAGCGCCGAGCTCATCGCGTTCCGCGCCCTGCAGGGGCTCGGCGTCGGCGCGCTGCAGATCCTCGTCCAGATCGTCATGGCGGCGATGATCAGCCCCCGCGACCGGGGCCGCTACTACGGCTACCTCGGCGCGGTCATGGCGGTCGCCACCGTCGGCGGCCCGCTGCTCGGCGGGCTGATCGTCGACACGTCCTGGCTCGGCTGGCGCTGGTGCTTCCTGATCGGCGTGCCGTTCTCGGTGGTGTCGTTCGCCCTCCTGCAGAAGACGCTGAAGCTGCCGGTGGTCCGGCGCGGCGACGTGAAGATCGACTACTGGGGCGCGACGCTGCTGGCCGGCGGCGTCAGCCTGCTGCTCATCTGGGTGACCTTCGTCGGCGACAAGTTCGCCTGGCTGTCCTGGCAGACCGGCGCGATGGTCGGCGCGGGCCTGCTCGTCCTGGCCGTCGCGATCCGGGTCGAGGCGAAGGTGCCGGAGCCGATCGTCCCGCTCGGCATCGTCGCCCGCCGCAACACCGCCCTGGCGATCCTCGCCAGCCTCGCGGTCGGCATGGCGATGTTCGGCGGCGCGGTCTTCCTCGGCCAGTACTTCCAGATCGGCCGCGGCTACAGCCCCACCGAGGCGGGCCTGCTCACGATCCCGATGATGATCGGCGTGCTCGGCTCGTCCACGATCGTCGGGCGGCTCACCACCCGGACCGGCAAGGTCAAGTCCTACATCGTCGCCGGGACGGTCGTGCTCACCGCCGGGTTCGCGGCGCTGGCGACCATCGACCAGCACACCTCGCTGGTGTTCGTCGGCGCGGGCATGTTCCTGGTCGGCGCGGGCGTCGGCATGGCGATGCAGAACCTCGTCCTCGTCGTGCAGAACTCGGTGCACCTGAACGAGATCGGCGCGGCGAGCGGCACGGTCACGTTCTTCCGGTCCCTCGGCGGGACGATCGGGGTCTCGGTGCTCGGCGCCGTGCTGGCGAACCGGGTGTCGGACAACATCGCCCACGGCCTGTCCCGCATCGGCGTGGACCCGTCCGCGGGCGGCGGCGACACCGGGAACCTGGACGTCGGCGCGCTGCCCGGCCCGATCCGGGAGATCGTCCGGGCCGCCTACGGCGACGCCACCGGGCACATCTTCCTGTTCTCCGCGCTGATCGCGGTGGCCGGGATCGTCGCGGCGGCGTTCCTCAAGCCGGTGACGCTGCGCGACAGCCTCGACCTCCCGGACGACGCCGCGTCCCAGCCGGACGGCGCGGCCGCCCGGCCGGACGGCGCGGCCTCCGCGTCGGACAGTGCGGCCCCCGCGTCGAACAGTGCGGACTCCGTGCCGGACGGCGCGGCGCTCGCCACGGCCGGCGAGGCCGGAGGTTCAGCGAGCCGATAGCTCCACCGGGTCAAGGGCCGACGGGCCGCCGCGTTCCACGCGCGGGGCCCCCCCCCTCCCCCCGCGCGCGCGCGGGTTGATTTTGCGGACGAA
>NZ_JBEPCJ010000164.1:0-11899 GCF_040299565.1 Spirillospora sp. NPDC000708 | reverse complement strand
GCTCCGCGGATCGGCGCCGGAGGCGGCGCGGGTCAGACCAGGCCGTCGAGCCGGTCGGTGAGCCGGGCGAGCGCGGGCAGCGCGGCCACGATGGCGGCGCGGTCCGCCTCGTCCAGGCCCTCCAGCGCCGTGTTCAGCCGCCGCTCGTGCGCCCGCGCCCACGCGGCGAGCTGCTCGCGGCCGGCGTCGGTGAGGGTGACCGCGGACGCCCGCCGGTCGGCGGGGTCGACGGCCCGCGCCACCAGCCCCGCACCGATCATCTGGCCGACCAGCCCGCTGACGGTGCTGGTCGCGAGGCGCTGCCGCGCGGCGAGGTCGCCGATCCGCGCGGGCGACCGCTCGGCGAGCACCTGCAGCAGCTCGACCTGCGCCATCGGCAGCGTCTCCCACGGGTACTCGGTGCGGATCGAGGCGCGCAGCGCCCGCCGCAGCCGGGTCACGGTCTCGGTGAGCAGGCGCGTGTCCGCCGCGCGCGCGGGCGTGCCGGTCTCGGGGGGCGGCTGCTGGGACATGGCGCAACCTTAGCCCGGCCCGCCGGCCTCGCCGCCCCTCCGCCCGCACCGCTCCGGCTCCCCGTCGGCGGGGTTCCGGGCGCCGGTCGCCGCCCAGGCGGCGGCGACCGTGACCGCCGACGCCGCGAGCAGCACGGCGATCGCCCAGCGCGTCCCGTCGAAGCGCCCGCCGTCCGGCCCGAGGTGCAGCGCGAGAGCGACGAGCGCGACGCCGAGCGCCGTCCCGAGGCTGCGGGCCATGTTGACCAGGCCGCCGCCCGTGCCCGACCAGCGCGCCGGTATGGCCTTCATGATGAGCGCGTTGTTGGCGGGGGTGAACACGCCCAGCCCGAGCCCGAGGACGGCCGCCTGCGCGACCAGCCAGCCGGGGGACAGGGGGAGGAACAGCATCCCCGCCAGGGCCGCCGCCGCCGTCCCCGCGCCGAGCACCCCGCGGGCCCGGTCGGTCGTCCCCCGCAGCAGCGGCTCGCCGCCGACCGCGGCGGCCCCGAACCCGGCGGGCAGGGCCGTCAGCACCAGCCCCGCCAGCAGCTCCGACGAGCCGCGGCCGGTCAGCGCGATCGGGACCAGCACCAGCGGTCCGAACAGCACCAGGTACGCGCCGAGCGCCCCGGCGAGCCCCGCCGACACCGCGCGCACCCGCAGCAGGTCCAGGTCGAGCAGGGGAGAGGGCGCCCTGCGCTGCCGGGCGACGAACGCCCAGCCGCCCGCGGCCGCCACGGCGAACAGCGCCGCGACGCCCCACCCCGGCACCGGCAGCCCGGACGCCGCCGAGACGCCGAGCAGCCCCGCGGTCGTCGCGACCGCCAGCAGCACCGCGCCGGGGCGGTCCAGCTCGCGGGCGTCGTTGCGCTCCCGGGTCCGCGGCAGCAGGTAGTGGCCCGCGACCAGGGCGACGATCCCGACCGGCACGTTGATGCCGAACACCCAGCGCCAGCCCAGCGTGGACACCAGCGCCCCGCCGACCGTGGGCCCGAGCGCCAGCCCGAGCGCCTGCGCGGCGGCCTGCACGCCCAGCGCCCCGCGCGTCCGCCCGTCCGGCGCGCTGGTCACCACCAGCGCCACGCTGTTGGCCTGCATCATCGCCGCGCCGGCGGCCTGCACGACCCGGAACGCGATCAGCGTCCCGAGCGACGGCGCCAGCCCGCACGCCGCCGACGCGACCACGAAGACCCCGAACCCGTGCAGGTAGAGCAGCTTGCGGCCGCGCGCGTCGGCGAACCGCCCGACGGGGATGAGCAGCGCCGCCAGGGTGAGCAGGTAGGCCAGCGACACCCACTCCACGGCGGCCAGCGAGGTCCCGAACTCCGCGCCCAGGCCGCCGTAGGCGAGCGTGACGACGCTGGCGTCGAGCTGCCCCATGAACGCGCCGAAGCACACCGTGGCGACCGCGAGCCACCAGGCGCGCGGGTGCTCGCGGACCCGGTCCGGCCGCGGCCGCTCCTCGACCAGCACGGCGGGCAGCCTCCGCAGGACCGGCCGCTCCGTCACTCCACCGCTCACGTCACCTCCGCCGCGGCCGCCCCGGGCGCCGCGGCACGTCTCACCGTCCCCGCCGCACAAGATACATCGGTTACCGAAATGTTCGGTTACCGACAGATGTGTCCGAGGTCACAGCGGATGGGGCGGAACACGCTGGTCAGGGCGAGGGCGGGCGGAACGCGCCGGTCAGGGAGGGGACGGGTGGATCGCTCCGGTCAGACGGCGTAGAGGGCGGCGAGGCGGGCCGCCGCCTCGGCCATGCGCTCCCGCAGCGCCGGCGGGCCGAGCACCTCGACCTCGGCCCCCAGCCGCATGAGCTGGGACGCCGCCACCTCCACCGACTCGACCGGCAGCACGGCGGCGCGCCAGCCCCGGTCGTCGGGCTCGCCGGCGCTCTCGGCGGCCCGCTCCGCGGCGTACGGCTCGACCGCGAACCGCAGCAGCCGCATCCCGGCCGGGCTGAGCCGCACGGCGGCCTCCTCGCGCAGCATCGACCGGACGAACGCCGCCGCCTGCTCGTCCCAGTGCCCGGCGAGGTCGAACGCCTCGTCCCGCTCGAACACCGCGCCGGTCTCCTCGACGGCGGTGACGCGGTCGACGCGGTACGTGCGGGGCTGCCCGCCGACCCGTCCGACGAGGTACCAGGTGCCGTTCTTCAGCACGAGCCCGTACGGGTCGACCGTCCGGGTCACCTCGCGGCCCTTGCGGTAGCGCAGGACGACCGTCTCGTCCCGCCACACCGCGCGCGCGAGGTCGCGCAGCAGCGGCGGCGTCTCGGCGTCGCCGAACCAGCCGGGCGCGTCGAGATGGAACCGCTGCCCGGCCCGCGCCGGCGCGTCCCGCAGCGACGCGGGCAGCGCCGCGAGGACCTTCAGCTCGGCGGCCGCGACCGCGTCGCCGAGCCCCATCTCCCCGGCCGGGCCGGGCAGCCCCGACAGGAACAGCGCCTCGGCCTCCTCGCGGCTCAGCCCGGTCAGCCGCGTCCGGTACCCGCCGACGAGCCGGTACCCGCCGTTGCGGCCCTGGTCGGCGTACACCGGGACCCCGGCCGCCGACAGCGCCTCCACGTCCCGGTAGACGGTCCGCTCCGACACCTCCAGTTCCCGGGCCAGCTCGCCGGCCGTCATCGCCCCCCGCGACTGCAGGAGCAGGACGAGCGAGATCAACCGGGCGGCGCGCATGCCCCCATTCTCGCCGGACCGGCGGCCACCCCGGCCGTTCCTGACAATCTTGTGGCAGGTACCCCGGATTTCCCTGTCCCCGCCGGTCGGACGGCTGTTAGCTTCGCGGCGTGCTGACCGACACGTCCCCCATCGAGGCGTTCATCGACGCCCTCCCGAAGGTCGAACTCCACGTCCACCTCGTGGGCTCCGCCTCCGTCCCCACCGTCCTCGAACTGGCCCGCCGCCACCCCGACGGCCCCGTCCCCGCGGACGAGCGCGAGCTGCGCGCCTTCTACGAGTTCCGCGACTTCCCCCACTTCGCCGAGGTGTACGAGGCGGTGTCGAGCCTCGTCCGGACCCCCGAGGACGTCGGGACCCTCGTGCTCGGCACGGCCCGCGACCTCGCCGCGCAGAACGTCCGGTACGTCGAGCTGACCGTCACCCCCTACACCCACCAGCGCGCCGGCATGCCGATGCCCGCGATCACCGAGGCGCTCGACCACGCCGTCCGCGAGGCCCGCGCCCGGCACGGGATCCGCGTCGCCTACATCTTCGACATCCCCGGCGAGTTCGGCGCCGAGGGCGCCCGCGGCACCCTCGACCACGCGCTCGCCCACCCGCCCGAGGCGCTCGTCGGGTTCGGCCTGGGCGGCATCGAGCAGTGCCGCCCGCCGCACCGGGACGCGTTCCGCGACGCCTTCCGCGCCGCGCGCGCCGCGGGCCTGCGCAGCCTCCCGCACGCCGGCGAGATGACCGGGCCCGAGACGATCTGGGAGGCCCTCGACGGGCTCGGCGCCGAGCGCATCGGCCACGGCACCAGCTGCCTGGACGACCCGCGCCTGGTCGCGCACCTGCGCGAGACGCGGATCCCGCTGGAGGTGTGCCCCACCTCCAACCTGAGGACCGGGCAGGTCGCCTCGCTCGCCGGACATCCGCTGCCGCGCATGCTGGAGGAGGGGCTGTTCGTCACCCTGAACAGCGACGACCCGCCCATGTTCGACACCACGCTGACCGGCGAGTACCGCGTCGCCGCCGAGGTGTTCGGGCTCGGCCGCGCCGAGCTGGCCGCGCTCGCCCGCAACGCCGTCGCCGCCTCGTCGCTCGACGACGCCGGGCGCCGCGGGGTCACCGCCGAGATCGACGCCCTGACGGCCGGCTAGCCTCGACGGACGCCTAGCCCCAGGCCATGCGGCGCCAGGGGCTCGCCGGGTCGTCCGCGAGGATGCGGTGGCCGGCCAGCGACCGCTCGTACCACTCGCCGAACTCGCCGTCGTCGAACCGGAGCATCCGGCCGAGGACGTACCCCGACGAGAACGACGTCCACGACCCGTACACCTGGTTGGCGCGGTGCCCGGCGACCAGGACGCACTTCTCGGCCTCCTCGGCGTCGCAGTAGCCCGCGTTCAGGCCCCAGCGTGCCATGTTCACCGCGCGGCCGAAGTCGTAGCCGTACACGCTCTCGACCCGGCCGTCCGGCGCCAGCAGCCCGTCCGCGCGGAACCGCGCCTCGTACCGGCGGATCAGCTCCGACAGCGCGACGACGTGCTCGATGGTCTCGTCGGAGATGTCGCGTTCGCGGCACCAGGCGACGATCGCCGCCCGCCAGGCGTGCGGCTCGGTGCCCCGGTCGCGCCGGTCGAGCACCATCTGGATGGCCGGGTCGCTGTTCTCGGCGTCCAGCAGCCGGTCGATCTGCTCGCGCCAGCCCGCCGCGTCGGTGATGCCCCAGTCGCGTTCGAGCAGGATCCGGTCCTCGCGGGCGCCGTCCGGGGTGGACAGCGAGTTCCACGGCACCGCGTTCCCGACCGCCAGGTGCGCGCCGACCGCGAGCGCCGCGGCGAGCCGTCCCCACGAGGCGCTGTCCGGGTCGGTGACCAGGACGTCGTAGTCGCGGTCGGGGCGGCGCTCGGCGTCGGCGAGCAGCGCCGCCACCTGCCGGTGGCCGTCGCCGCCCGGCGGCATCCTCGCCAGCAGGTCCCGCAGCGGGCCGAGCGCGGCGCGCGGCCCCGCGTCCTTCACGATCAGCCGCGCGGCGTGCACGCCCGCGACGTCGGCGCGCTTGTGGTCCTGGGCGGACCGGAAGGCCGCCATCGCGCCCCACGCCCGGCGCGCCGCGTCGCCCGTCCGCCCGGCCGCGGCCAGGACGTGCGCGGCCTGCCCGTCCAGCACCGCGCGGACCTCCGGACCGCCGGGCAGCGCCGAGGCCGCCCGCTCGGCGCCGTCCAGCACCCGCAGCGCCTCGTCCACCCGGCCCGCCGCGGCCAGCGCGCGCGCCTGCCGGGCCCGGACGGCGACGGCCGACGCCCGGTCCCCGCGCGCCTCGGCGTCCTGCGCGGCGGACGCGTACGCCCCCGCGGCCTCCTCCGGGCGGCCCTGCCGCTCGTACTTGCGGGCGCGGTCGAGCATGGCCTGAAACGTCATCGATCCCTCCGTACGGCGCATACCGTATCGGGATCAGCCGGCAGCGGTGATCTCGACGCGGGTGTCGTGGAACACCGGGCCGCCGCCGAGGTCGGTGGCGCGCTCGTCCACCACCGCGTTGGCGTTCGAGCCGCCGGCGAACTTCGGCCAGTGCCCCTTCGAGGTCGCCGCGACACCGGGCCTGACCCGGTCGGTCACCCGCAGGACGGCCTCGAACGAGCCGCGGTCGTTGCCGACCCGGACCCGCTGCCCGTCCGCCAGGCCCCGCGCCGCCGCGTCGTCCGGATGGACCCGCACGGCCGGGCCGCCCGCCCGGCGCCGCAGCTCCGGGTTGTTCGCGAACTGGGTGTTCAGGAACTCGTGCGACGCCGCCGAGACCAGCGCGAACGGGTAGCGCCGCGCCCGCTCCGGATCGGCGACCTCGACCGGCGGGACGTACCCGGCCAGCGGGTCCGCCCCGGCCGCGGCCGCCCGCGCCGACCGGAACTCCAGCCGCCCCGACGGCGTCGGGAACCCGTCCGCGTACGGGACGAACGGGTCCGGCACGGCCATCCGCACGAACCCCTCCTCGCGCAGCCGGTCCAGCGTGATGCCCGCCATCCACGGGTGGTCGGAGGCCAGGAGCTGCTCGGCGAGCCGCTCGTCGGAGTCGTACACGGCCGGCTCCTCGGCGCCCATCCGCCGCGCGAGCCGCCGGAACGTCTCCGACGTCGGCAGGCACTCGCCGGGCGGCGCGACCGCCGGCTCGTTCCAGGTCAGGTACAGGTGGCCGTAGCCCTCGTGCAGGTCGGCGTGCTCGTGCTGCGCCGTCGCCGGGAGCACGATGTCGGCGTAGTCCACGGTGTCGGTCGGGAACTGCTCCAGCACCACCGTGAACAGGTCCTCGCGCGCGAGGCCCCGGCGCACCCTGTCCTGGTGCGGCGTGCTGCCCGCCGGGTTCGCCGCGATCACGAACAGCGCCTTCACCGGCGGGTCCTGGACGTCCAGCAGCCCCTCGCCGAGCCGGCTCATCGACAGCGTCCGCACCGGCCCCGGGCGCAGGTCGTCCCGGTACAGCGCCGCCTTGTTCAGCTTGACGTGCCCCGACGTCGAGAACGCGAGGCCGCCGCCGTGCAGCCGCCAGTCCCCGGTGACCGCCGGGATGCCGGCCAGCACCCGGAGCGCCGCCCCGCCGCCGGAGTGCCGCTGGAGGCCCTGCGTCGCCCGGATGGCGGTGGGACGGGTCCGCGCGATCCGCTCGCCCAGCGCGGCGATGTCCGCCGCCGGGACGCCGGTGATCTCCGCGGCCCGCTCCGGCGGGAACTCCGCGATCCGCTCCCGGAACTCCTCCCACCCCTGCGTGTGGTCCCGCAGGAACTCCTCGTCCTGCGCGCCGAGGCCCACGATCACGTTCAGCAGCCCCAGCGCGAGCGCCGCGTCCGTGCCGGGCAGCGGGGCCAGGTGCTCGTCGGCCTGCTGCGCCGTCCGCGTCCGGACCGGGTCGATCGCCACCAGGCGCGCCCCCGCCCTGCGCGCGTCCTGGACGAACTTCCACACGTGGTGCCCGCTGGTCAGCGGGTTCGTCCCCCACAGCAGGATCAGCCGCGCGTGCGCCAGGTCCTGCGGGTCCATGCCGCCCGCGGAGCCGATCGCGGCCTCCATCCCGGCCGCCCCGGCCGCCGAGCAGATGTCGACGGCGTGCGCCGACGCGCCCAGCGCGTTGAAGAACCGGCGCCCGCCGAAGCCCTCGCAGCCCTGCAGGTAGCCGAGGGTGCCCGTCCCCCAGTAGGGCCAGACGGCCTCGCCGCCGTGCTCGGCGATCACGCCGCGCAGCCGCCCGGCGATCTCGTCCAGCGCCTCGTCCCAGGTGATCCGCTCGAACCGCCCCTCGCCCTTCGCGCCGGCGCGGCGCATCGGGTACAGGATCCGGTCGGGCTGCTCCGCGCGTTCGAGCCACCGGTTCACCTTGGTGCACAGCGCCCCGCGCGTGTACGGATGGTCCGGGTTGCCGCGCAGCCGCACCGCCTTCCCGTCCCGGACGGTCACCGCCCACGAGCAGCCGTCCGGGCAGTCCAGCGGGCACGCCCCCAGCACCGTCAGCCCGGCCGGCCCCGAGCCCTCCTCGACCATCCTCGAACCCCCCGTAGCAGGTGAAACCTCTCCAGTGTCCGACATAACCACATGAGCGTCGTCCCGGGACGCCCATTACACGCGGTGCCGGGCACCCGGGTCGCGGCGCCTCCGGCGGGGTGGTTTCCTATAGGGCGATGGAACCGGCCCGTAGGGGGATACGAAGTGAAGAGCGTCGAGCCTGAGGTGTTCCTCGTTGCGCGGCCCGAACTGGACTACGGCGAGGTCGCCCGGTACCTGCGGGAGGTCGGCGGCGAGAGCTGGCTGGAGCGCCTCGACCGGGGCGACCTCGACGGCGAGCTGAACGACCCCCAGGCCCTCGCGGAGTTCGCCGGCCGGCTCTGCTACCGGTCCTGGGAGCCGGGCCTCAACCCCAACGTGACCAAGGTCCGCACCGACTCGTCCGCCTACCTGGAGAACATTCTCCGCAGCCTGCACGGCTCGGTGCTGGAGCACGTGAGCTTCAGCTTCGTGCTGCACAACGTCAGCCGCGTGCTGACCCACGAGCTCGTGCGCCACCGCCCCGGCGTCGCGATCTCGCAGGAGTCGCTGCGGTACGTCCGGCTCACGGACATCCCCTTCTGGTTCCCCGAATGGGCCCGCGAGGACGCCGAGCTGATGAAGCGCGCCACCGCGATGCTGGAGCAGATGGAGGAGTTCCAGGGGTGGATGACCGAGCACTTCGGGCTGGACGAGGAGGGCGTCCCCTTCAAGGAGAAGAAGCACAAGACCTCCTTCATGCGCCGCTTCGCCCCCGAGGGCCTCGGCACGGGCCTGGTCTGGACGGCGAACGTCCGCAGCCTGCGGCACACCCTGGAGAACCGGACCGCGCCCGGCGCCGAGGAGGAGATCCGCCTGCTCTTCGGCAAGATCGGCGAGCTCATGCGCACGGAGGCGCCCGACCTGTTCGGGGACTACGAGGTGGAGGACGGCGCCTGGATCCCGAAGTGGCGCAAGGTCTGACGACCGCCCCGGGGCGCTGAGCCGGCGCCCGCGTGGGGCCTGTACGTACGACGTACGCCTCCGGCAGGATGGGGCGGCATGTCGGACATCGTGATTCCCGCCGGCGCCCGCGAGCTGCCCGGGTACCTCGCCGTCCCCGAGGGCGAGGGTCCGTGGCCCGCCGTCGTCATCGTGTTCGAGGCGTTCGGCGCCACCCCTGACATGCGCGCGCAGGCCGACCGGTTCGCCTCCCGCGGCTACCTGGCCGTCCTGCCCGACTTCTACGACGGCGCGCCGTGGGTGCGGTGCGTCCGCAAGGCGCTGGGGGAGATGCGCGCCGGGCGCGGCCCCACCTACGACGCGGTCGAGGCGGCGCGCGCGTGGCTGGCCGCGCGCGGCGACTGCACCGGCGACGTGGGCGTGTGCGGCTTCTGCATGGGCGGCGGGTTCGCGCTGGTCGCCGCGGCGAAGTACGACTTCCAGGCGGCGGCGGTCAACTACGGCATGCTGCCGAGACGGCCGGAGGAGGCGCTGCGGGAGGCGTGCCCGATCGTCGCCAGCTACGGCGGCGCGGACCCGACCCTCCGCGGCGCCGCGGCCAAGCTCGACCGGGCCCTGACCGCCGGGGGAGTCCCGCACGACGTGCGGGAGTACCCGGGCAGCGGCCACGGCTTCCTCACCGACACCGAGGCGCCGGGCCTCCTCGGGCCGGTCACGAAGATCGCGTTCGGCCTGGGCCGGGGCCGCGAGAACGCGCCCGTCGCCTGGGAGCGCATCTTCGCCTTCTTCGACGAGCACGTCGCTAAAAAATCTACAACGTAAAGGCGCTGGGCCATGGTCACGTCCGCAGAACCGCCTGGGTCTGGGTCACCTGGGCGACGCGGCGGCCGGTGCCGTCGTAGAGGTCGGTCTGCACGACGATGGACGTCCGGCCCGTGTGCAGCGGGTGCGAGACGCCCCGGACGCTGCCCTCCTTCACGCCCCTGAAGAAGTTGGTCTTGGACTCCAGCGTCGTCGTGGACGCGCCCGGCGGCAGGTTGAGGAAGGCGCAGGCCGCGCCGAGCGTGTCGGCGAGCGCCATCAGCGCCCCGCCGTGCATCAGCCCGCCGGCCGTGCAGCGGTCCGCCGCCCAGTCGAGGCGGCCCGTGACCTCCTCGGGAGCGGCCGCGTCGATCTCCACGCCGAGCGCGCGGGCGAACGGCATGGCGTCGGTGATCTGGTCGGGGGTGAGCCCGGTGGTCATGGGTCCTCCTCAGGGCGCCGGAACCTACCCGGCCCACCTTCACGATCACACCCGCGCGCCGTCCATTACCTCATAGGTAAAGCCAAAACGTCCGACCACGTCGGAGGGAGTCGGATCGGAGAGCCTCCGACTGCAGTGATGCAGGGAGGAGGTCGCAGGTGATCGTGAGGTGTTCGAGCACGTTGGCTCCCCACTCTGGCTCCCGCGGCTCCCCGCCGAGTTCGCTCTCCGATGGGCTCAACTCCAAGAGGTCCACGAGCACCTGCGGCGCCAGAGCGCCGGGCTCGACGGGCACGCCCTACCGTGGGCAGATGGACGACCATCCGACCGTGCGAGCACTCGCCGACGCTCTACGGTCCTGGCACGTACTCCTTGATGGGATCGATACGGCTGATCTGGCGCTCGCCACCGTCAATCCCGGCTGGAGCGTCGGCGACGTCATCAATCACGCGATCGCGGTCACCGCCAAGTTCACCGCCTTCGCCGATGGCACGACCGACCGGCCACGCACTGCGGGCCGCGACTTCATCGGCACCGGCCACCGCGCCGCGTGGGGCCTCGCCGCCGATCGTGCACTAACCGCCTGGCGTAGCGCCGATCCGCGCCGACACTGCCGTCTCCCCTTCGGCACCTTCACCGCCCAGCAGGCCGCCGGCATCAACTTGTTCGACCTGCTAGCCCACGGCTGGGATCTTCACCAAGCCACAGGTGCCACCTTCACCTGCACGAACGCGGCATGGGCGGCTGGCCTGAACGCCGCTCGCCTCGCCATTGGGACACAGAGAGACCTCCGTCACTACGCCCCGGAAATTCCAGCACCGTCCGACGCGCCCCCGCAGACCCGCCTGTTGAACTACTTGGGACGGCGCCCTACCTGAGCGCCAGCAGAGCACGGCAACCCAAATGAGCAAGACCCCGCTATCTCCACAAAAGCGCCGGTCTGCTCGCACGCGACACGATCACCGGAATCCTGCACCACCATGAGCGCTTCGACGGCAGCGGCTACCCGCAAGGCCTGGCCGGCACCGACATCCCCCAAGTCGCTCGCATGGTCGCCGTGGTCGACGCCTTCGACGCCATGATCACCACACGGTGCGCCCCCTTGGGCGCGGACCATCCCCGAAGCTGTGGAAGTACTCCGAGGGTGCGCGGGCGGCCCGATGGATCCAGACATGGTCCAAGCCTTCCTGGCCGTCCTAGAGGCTCACCACGACGAGATCGAGGACCTCAGCCGCCAGCACCGGACAACCAACCCCGACTACTCCATGTCCTCGGAGTCCTTGATCAAGGAGCTGAACGCCTGTGACCGCTCATGATGCTGCGAGCACCTCGGAAGAACACCTGATCCGGACGTCCATGACCACGCCATGAGGCCCGAGGCGCCCTGAGCGCGCGGATCCATCGTGGCTCGTTATGCTCCCCAGTGGTAGCCGGCGCCGTGGGAGGCCTCGTACTACTCGACGACGATGACCGGCGGCGGCCCCTCCCGTGGGACCTTGATACCCACGCTCTGGGCCCAATGCCTGATCGCCGCATCGCTTCCGACCAGCGCGTGCGACGCGCGGCGCTCCTCCAATGCCTGCTCTACTTCTTGTCTAGTGCAACACCGACCCCGACCGCACCGGCGAACTCGCCCGCCGCTGGCTGGCCGAGGTCACCGCTGAGCGGCCTGGCCCGAAACGCCTCGCCGTCACCGCCACCCGCCTCGCTGGTGTCCGAATCGATCACGGCGAGAAACCTCAATAGACTCACCTGCTGAACCGCTCTCCAGCAGATTGAGTGGTGGAACGACTGACGCGAGCTGAGTCCAACACCCCTCATCGGGAAAGGAAGACACAGATGCGACTACGCAAAGCAGCCGTGGGTGCCGGGTTCACCATCCTGGCGGTCAGCGGACTGAGTACGGCCGCCCAGGCGGCCGCCCCGCAGGTTGGCGGCTCCTCGAAATTTGGGCCGGGTCCAGGGTGGACGCTGGTCGATAACTATGCGAGCCGTTTCGAGTGCGTGGATGCGGGCCAGCAGTACGA
>NZ_JBEPCJ010000163.1:2191-12150 GCF_040299565.1 Spirillospora sp. NPDC000708 | reverse complement strand
CGAAGTCCATCGCGAAGCGACGCCGAAGGCGCCCTTGACTTTGGAGGGGCGGCCCCGTACGCAAGCGCCACCCCACCACCCGAACACCCCTCTTGTCATTCTTTCGAACACTCATATTTATGACTTCCGAACGTGCGCTCTGACCTTCGGCCTTGCGACACAGAGGCACCTACTCTCTTCCCCCCGCACTTCGGCCCAACTTCGCTACCGTCACCCCTCAAGCGCCACCGCTGCCTCGCCTCTGGGCACGTAGCACCCCTACCTGTGGCCACACCACACCCGCCTCAGCCAACCTCGCCCCACAACACTTCGCACACCGCTTGGCCCAGCCAGATCTCGATCACACCTCGGGCACCGCTTCGCTCCACCAACGCTGTTGCGCACCGCTCACCCCCAACACCTCATCCACCGCTTCGCCCCCCAACACCTCGTGCACCGCACCACCCCGCCTACGACACTCGCCTTGCCTACCTACGGCCTCGTCTCACAACGCCTCCCCGCAGCCTCACCCCTCGCCTCCCCGCAGCCTCGTCACCCCGCCGCCCCGCCACCTCGTCATCCCGCCACCTCGCAGCCTCGTCCCCACCACCTCGTCACTCCGTCACCCGCCGTCACTCTTCGCCCGTCACCCCTCGCCCATCATCGCGAGACTCGTTACCCTCACCAGTTCACGCGTCACCCCAACCACCAACATCCGGCCCCGCACCGCCTGGCCTCACAGCCGCGCCGCCTTGGGCACACTGACGCCATCGCTCCTGCGGCGCCGTCCCGCCACACACCGCCTCCAGCGGCGCAGCCGCCACGCCTCCTGACGGTCTTGACCGCGCTGAATCTGGGAGGCCAGCGGCGCCATCGCCGACTCCAGGGTCGGTCTCGTCACGCTGTCAGCCATGTAGTCGGGCCACCTCCCCTTGGCGGCCCCAGCCAGGACTCCAAATTGCCCCGCCCCGGCGGCCGTGCGCGTTCTCGGGATCGTCCTCGAACGGCGCTCACCAGCCTGGTCTCCCTCCTTGCGGGCGGCCGATGAGTTCTGAGGACGGCGCTGGTCGAACCCCGTGAGCACCGTGAATCATCGCGATCGTCCAAGGAGCATCAGGATGCGGAAGATCACCGCTGGGCTGTTCATCTCGCTCGACGGAGTCGTCGAGAACCCGCAGGACTGGCACTTCCCGTACTTCAACGAGCAGATGGGCGAGGCCGTCGACGCGCAGATGAGCTCGGCCGACACCCTCCTGCTCGGCCGCCGGACGTACGACGGCTTCGCGGGTGCGTGGCCGGAGCGGGAGAAGGCCGGTGCTGAGGACGCGGCGTTCGCCAAGAAGCTCGGTGACGCCCGCAAGATCGTGGTGTCGACGCAGGAGCTCGACTTCACCTGGCGCAACTCCGAGCAGCTCAAGGGCGATCTCATCGAGGCCGTGACGGCGTTGAAGGACGAACCGTCGACGTCGGACATCGCGATCAGCGGGTCGGTGTCGCTCGTCCGGCGGCTGCTGGCGGCGGGACTCCTCGACGAGCTGCACCTGCTGGTCCATCCGATCGCTGTGGGCGCGGGGATGCGGCTGTTCGAGGACGTGGACGCGCCGCTGCCGCTGCAGCTCATCTCGTCGGAGACCTTCACGACCGGCGTTGTGCATCTGGTCTACCGCCGCGACGAGGGCGCTCCGACGGGCGACTACGCGAAGGCCAGGGAGAGCCTTCCGCAGTCCGCCGGCTAGGGAGTGCTCCTCGGGCGAGTCGGTCACGGGACGCTCAGCATGCGGGCGCCAGAGCGGCCAGCGCGGGCAGTGCTCGGGCAGGTCGTGCGGCCCCATGCCTGCGAGGGCTCGAAGGCGGCCGGGCCTTCCGGCGCCGGGGCGGGCAGCCCGCGGCGCCGGAAGGGCGGGCGGCTCAGCGGTGGGTGCGGAGCCCGTAGCCGTAGGGGAACAGCGGGTCGTAGTTCTTGTCGCCGACGTTGATCGGCTCCTGCGACTCGCTGCGCGGCCACGTGTAGGACAGGCGGCCGGTGAACGGACGGTTCCCGAAGAGCGTGTCGGAGACGCCGGCGCCCTCACTGCCGGGCAGCCACGACATCACGAACGCGTCCATCTTCGGCAGTTCGTCGGTGACGATCTGCGGCCGCCCGGCGACGTCCAGGACGACGCACTTCTCGATGGCGGAGCAGACCTTGTCGATGTTGGCCTTGTCGGCGTCGGACAGGTTGAGGGTGTGTCCGTTGCCGACGTCGCCGACGCCTTCGGCGTAGGGCGTCTCGCCGACGACGACGACTCCGACGTCGCTTCCGGCCGTGGGCGCGGAGGCGTCGGCGCTGTAGGTGACGTTCTTGGCGTTCTGCTTGATGCCCTGCAGGATCGTGGTCCCGGGGATGGTGTTGCCGGAGGCCCCCTGCCAGGTGACGGTCCAGCCGCCGGCCTGGTTGCCCATGTCGTTGGCGTTGACGCCGGCGACGTAGATGCGCTGCGACTTCTTCAGCGGCAGGACGCGGCCGGAGTTCTTCAGCAGCACCTGCGACTCGGCGACGGCCCGGCGGGCGACGGCGCGGTGCGCGGGCGAGCCGACGGACTTGATGTTGGTCCGGTCGGTGTAGGGGTGCTCGAAGAGCCCGAGTTCGAACTTGGCCTTGAGGATGCGGGCCACGGCGTCGTCGATGCGGGACGTCGCGACGCGTCCGGCCTTCACCTCGGCGAGGAGGGTCTGCTCGAACTGCGGCGCGCTGTAGGGCTCCATGAACATGTCCATGCCGGCGTTGACGGCCGTGCGGACCTGGGCGGCGTAGTCACCGGGGAGCTGGTGGATGGCCTCCCAGTCGCTGATCAGGAACCCGTCGAACCCGATCTTCTTCTTGAGGACGTCGGTGAGCAGCTCCTTGCTGGCGCTCATCTTGACGGGGTTGCCGACGCCGTCCTCGGTCCAGTCGACGCTGGAGAACGACGGCATGATGCTGCCGACGTGGTACTTGCGCACGGCCGGCACGTACGGCGCCAGGTCGATCTTGTTGAAGTGGGCGCGGTCGGTGATGGTGACGCCCTGGTCGATCGTGTAGGTGCCGCTGGTGGACGACCCGTACTTGGTGTCGCCGTCGCCCGCGTAGTGCTTGGCGGTGGCGAGGACGTGCGCGGGGTCGGCGAGGTCCTTGGTGGTGCGCCCCTGGAAGCCTTCGAGGGCGGTCTCCATCTTGATGACGAGCGCGGGGTCCTCGCTGAAGGACTCGTACGTCCGTCCCCAGCGGAGGTCGCGGGAGACGCAGATGCAGGGCGCGAACACCCACTGCGGGCCGGTCGCGCGCGTCTCGGTGGCGGTGATCCGCTCTTCCTCGCGGACGAGCGCGGGGTCGCGGGTGGCGCCCATCGCGTTGTTGTGCGGGAAGACCGTGGCGCCGACGAGGTTGTTGTCGCCGTGCACCGAGTCGATCCCGTACAGCAGCGGGATCTTCAGCCGGGTCTTGAGCGCGGCGGCCTGGTACCGGTCGACCATGTCGGCCCAGCCGGACGGGGTGTTGTCGGCCGGCACGGACCCGCCGCCGGACAGCACCGAGCCGAGCGCGAGCCCGGTGATCTGGCTCGGGTCGGAGTCGATGGCGCCGCGTTCGGCCTGCGTCATCTGGCCGATCTTCTCTTCGAGCGTCATCCGGCCGAGCAGGTCGGAGACGCGCTGGGCGACGGGGAGCCGCGGGTTGAGGTAGGGCGCGGAGGCGGGCGCGTCCGCGAGGGCGGGGCCGGACGCCGCGGGTACGGCGGAGGCGGCGACCGCGAGCGCGATCAGCGAACGCCTGATCCGGGTGGCCGTTCGGGTGTGGGGGTGTCGCAAGATCCCTCCTGGGTCGTGACGGCGACGGCGACGCGCGCGGCCCGGTGGACCGCGCGCCCGCGCGTGTCCGCGGGTGGGCGGACGGGGTCACGGCGCGCCCGGACGGCCATGACCCCTGCGGCGGGCTGCAGCGTCAGAAGGAACCTCCCCCGGCCTTGATCATCTGTCAAGGACCCCCCGCCCGACCTCGATGATCTTGGTCGAAGCATGGGGCCGGACGGCTTGACGGCGGCTAAATTCACTATTTAAATTATCGGCCGAAATAAGCCGGTCGGACGGGTCGGGCGCCGGTCGCCCCGCCCGCCTTCGCGCTGCCCGGCCGCGCACCGCCCGGCCGCCCGTCCCGGCCCAGTGGCCACACCCGGCCGCGCTCCCTCCCACGCCGCCCCCGACCGCGCATGCCCTACATCCACCCCGTGGCCGCTCGCGCAACCGTCCCGACAGCGGCCGACACCTCGGCGTCCGAAAGTGCGCGGAGGTTGTCGTTCCAGCCGCTCGTGCGGGGCCCGGCCCGCCGCGGAGCATGGCGCCATGAACGACTTCGGCATCGGCGGCCGGTCCTGGTGGAGGGCCGGGCTCGCCGTCGCGACGGTGGGGTGGGGCGCGCAGCAGTTCGCGCCGCTCCTGCCGCTGTACCGGGCCAGGCTCGGCCTCTCCGCGACGACCGTGCAGGCCACCTTCGGCATGTACGTGCTCGGGCTCGTCCCCGGGCTGCTGCTCGGCGGCCCGGTCTCCGACCGCCTCGGCCGCCGCCGCGTGCTCGTCCCGGCGCTCGCCGCATCCGCCGCCGGAACGGTCCTGCTGGTCCTCGGCGGGACCGGCTCCGGATGGCTGTTCGCGGGACGGCTCGTCGCGGGCGTCGCGAGCGGCGCCGCGTTCAGCGCCGGCGCGGCCTGGATCAAGGAGCTGTCGGCGACGGCGGCGGGCGCGGCGCCGCGCCGGCTGACGATCGCGATGAGCGTCGGGTTCGGGCTCGGGCCGCTGGCCGCCGGGCTGCTCGCGCAGTGGGCGCCCGCCCCGACCGTCGCGCCGTACGTCCCGCACCTGCTCCTCGCCTGCCTCGCGCTGCCGCTCGCGGCCCGCGCCCCGGAGACCGACCGCCGGACGGGCGCGCCGGACCGCCTCCGGGACGCCCTGCGCGTCCCCGAGGCGCTCGGGCGCCGTTTCCGGACGGTGGTCGTGCCGCTGGCGCCGTGGGTGTTCGGGTCCGCGTCGGTCGCGCTCGCGTACCTTCCGGGGCTGGTCGGCGACCGCCTCGGCGGGCACGCCCTCGTGTTCGGCGCGGCCGTCACGACGCTGACGGCCGCGGCGGGGATCGCCGTCCAGCCGCTCGCTCGCCGGGTCCGCGCGCCGTGGCGGCTGCTCATGACGGCGCTGGGCCTCGTCACCGCCGGGATGCTCGTCGCGACCGGCGCGGCGGCCGCGTCAAGCCCGGTGCTGGTGGTCGCGGCGGCGCTGGTGCTCGGCGCGGCGTACGGGTGCTGCCAGCTGTGCGGGCTGCAGGAGGTGCAGCGGCTCGCCCGCCCGGAGCGTCTCGCCGCTCTGACGTCGGTCTACCAGGCCGTCTCCTACGTCGGCTTCGCGGTGCCGTTCCCGCTGGCCGCCGCCGGACGGCTCGCCCCGCCGCCCGTCCTCCTGCTCGCCATGACGGGCCTGGCCGCGCTGACCCTCGCCGCGCTGGCCCGCACCGGACGGTCCCGCGCCGGAGACACCGGCGCCGTACCGGTCGAGCGGCCGGTTGATCAGCCGGGAACGGCCGAGGCACGGAAGGTCCGCCGGTAGGCGTCCGGCGAGACGCCGAGGACGCGGTGGAAATGGCGGCGGAGCGTGGCGGCGGTGCCCATGCCGGTCCGGTCGGCGATCACGTCGACGCCGTCGTCGGTGGTCTCCAGCAGCTCCTGCGCGCGGCGGACGCGCTGGGCGTGCAGCCACTGCAGCGGCGTCGTCCCGGCGACGGCGTGGAAGTGCCGCGCCAGGTTGCGGGAGCTCATCCCGGCGCGGCGGGCGAGGTCCTCGACGGTCAGCGGTTCGTGCAGCCGGGCGAGCGCCCACGGGAGCAGGCCGGCGAGCGCGCGCTCGCGGCCGGGCCCGACGGGCGCGGGGATGTACTGGGCCTGCCCGCCGGGCCGGTGCGGCGGGACGACGAGCCGCCGCGCCAGGTCGTTCGCGACGGCGGCGCCGTGGTCGAGGCGGACGATGTGCAGGCACAGGTCCATGCCGGCGGCCTTGCCGGCCGACGTCATCACGGACCCGTCGTCGATGTAGAGCACGCCGGGGTCGACCTCGACGCGCGGGTACAGCTCGGCGAGGCGCGCCGCGTGCATCCAGTGAGTGGTGGCGCGGCGCCCGTCCAGCAGCCCGGCGGCGGCGAGGACGAACGCGCCGGTGCAGATCGACACCACCCGGGCGCCGGCGTCGTGCGCGTCGCGGACCGCGGCGACGAGGTCCGCGGGCGGCTCCTCCAGGACGTTCCGGCAGGCCGGGACGATCACGGTGCCGGCGGCGGCGAGGCCGTCGAGCCCGCGCGGGGCGTCCACCTGGAACCAGCCGCCGAGCCGGACGGACGCGGGGGCGCAGACGGTGAAGTCGTACCAGGGGTCGGCGAGGCCGCGGTCGACGCCGAACACCTCGCAGGGCGCGGCGACCTCGAACAGGGTGATCCCTTCGCTGACGGCGAGCGCGACGGTCGGCATGTCCGGAATCGTACGCCCGGGGCTGTTCCGGACGGGCACAGTTCCGGGCGCGCGCCGTTCCGGACGGGCACTGCTCCAGACGGGCAGTGTTCCGGACCGGGGGCGGGCGCACCGGGGCGCCCGGCCGGCCTGCGGGTGGTGGGCCGACCGGGCGCGTACGGTCCGGTGCTCGGAGGTGCCGGGCGGTGCGGGACCGGGGCTCAGCCCGGGTGGCGCCCGCCGCCCTCGCCGTGCTCGGCGTGCGTGCCGTCGTCGCGCGTGACCTCGACGCGCTCCTTGCGCAGCTCGCCGCGGACGGTCTGCTCGTCCTGCACCTGCTCGGTGCGGATCCGGAGCCGTTCCACCGGGACGGTCTCCTTCGCCACGACCGGGCGCTCCTCGTAGAGGATGATCTCCTGGTCGTCCTCGGTGATGGTGACCTGCACGCCGGGCCGCCCGTCCGTGATCGGCTCCCGGTCGATCTTGATCTCCTCGTGGCTGACCGGGACGGTCCGCTCGACCATCTCGGTCTCCACCCACTTGCGGACGTGCACGCGGCCGGACTCGTGCCGCTCGGTGTCGATGCGCAGCCGCTCCTCGGACCGGGTGATCTCGGTCATCGGGGCGCCGGGCTGGGCGGGCAGCGGCTCGCCGCGCTTGTCCCGCTCGGGGTGGACGGCCATCCCGGCGGCGCCGGTGGTGCCCGCGGTGCCGGTGGTGCCCGGGGTGCCGGTGCCGGTCTTGCCGGTGGTGCCCGCCTCGCCGGTGCCGCCGGTGGTGCCGGCCATGCCGGACGGCGCCCTGCCCTGCGCGCCGGTCGTGCCCTGGTCGGACGCGGCCCGCTCGCCGGCCATGTCGCGGTCGCCGGCCGTCCCCGTGTCCGCGCCGCGGTCCGTGCCGCCCTCGGCGCGTCCCTCGGCCGTGCCTTCGCCGCCCTCCGTGCGGCGGCCGCTCGGCGGGCGCACGCCGTAGTGCCGGTACAGGTCGACGATCTGGGCGTGCGAGAGGTGCTCGTCGGCGTCCACGTTGGGCGCGCCCTTGATCGTCTCCTTGTCGTAGGGGACCTGCAGCATGTCCTGGGCCTTGCGGGCGCCGGACAGCGGGACGAAGCTCTCCCGCATCCCGAACCATCCGGTGTGCACCGTCACCCACTCCGGCGCGCCGGAGTCGTCATTGAGGTAGACCTGCTTGACCGTGCCGACCTTGGCGCCGTGGGTGTCGGTCACGCTCATGCCCATGAGTTCCCGCACCTGTGTCTGCACCTGCACGTTGAACACCCCCGAGTTGCCTGATTACCTCCTGATTTTTCCGTACTGCGCACTGGTAAACACGTTTGCCGAATGATGGACGGTGATTTGCCCGGCCCTGACCGTGCGGCGCCGGGCACTCCGTCCGCCATTTTCCGGAAGATGCGCAGATGGCCGCCTATTTGACAATGGCCATATTCGCATTGTGGTGATCATTTTAGGCTGTACCGGTTTGCCTTTTCCGGCACCGCGAAAGACTGACGGCTGGAGCGCGAAAGGCTGTACCGACACATCGGAGAAATGGCATGGACGACGTCACGCCCGCCGGACGCGGGCGGCGCACCGGCGCCTGGTGCGCCGCCGCCACGGCCCTGTCCTGCACGGTCGCCGGGGGCGCGATCACCGCCGCGGCGGTCGCCGCCGGGGCCGCCGAGCCGTCGCCGGCCCGGCGCCCGCCGGGCTGGTGCGCGCCGGAGGGGGCGCTCACCGCGCGGGCGATGCCGCAGAAGATCAAGATCTCCGAGTGCGACCTGCGCGGCCGGGTGGTGCGCGGCGAGAACGGGCTGGCCGCGACGGTCCCGTCCGACGGCACCTCGGTGACCGCGCACGCGCTGCGCACCGACGGCGCGTCCGAGCTGCGCGTCGGGGTGGACGAGGCGAAGGGCGAGATCACCCTCACCACCACCGGGACGCGCGTGCCGCAGGGCCGGCCGCGCGAGTTCCGCGCGCCGATGGAGGCCTGCCAGGACGGCGCCTACCAGCAGGAACCGAGCAAGTGGCCGAAGGGCTCCACGATCGAGTGGCACTACTACCCGGGGACGGCGGGGCTGCCGGTCTCGGGGGTGTCGGCCGGGGTCTCCAACGTGTTCGAGGCCAGGACGGACTGCACGCCGTCCCATGCGTTCGCGCCGCTGCCGGACGTCTCGGCGAAGTACGCGGGCCAGACGGCCACGGCGCCGAACGTGACCTCCGCCGCCGTCTGCGGCGACCGCGACGGGACGAACGTCTCGGGCTGGGAGGCGATGCCGGGCGCGGAGCCCGACGTGCTCGCGGCGACCTGCACCTGGTTCCGGGGCGACACGACGATCGAGAGCGACACCGCGCTCCAGGAGCAGGGGAAGAAGTGGTGGCCGGGCCCGCAGGACGGCTCGTCCTGCCCGGCGGGCAGCTACGACGCCGCGGCCGTCACGACGCACGAGACGGGCCACATGCTCGGCCTCGGGCACGTCGAGGGGTCGCAGCATTCCGAGCTGACGATGGCGCCGACCGTCGCGGCGTGCGACGACGACCCGGCCACCCTGGGGAAGGGCGACTACGACGGGCTCATCGCGCTGTACGGGGCCCGCTCGTCCGCCTGACCGGAATTCCGCGCCGGTCCGGTAGCTCGCCGGGCGGCGTCGTTGTCGACGTCATTTCCCCATCTTCCCGACGACGACGATGCGGTGCCGGTCCGAGCCTTTCGGGGTGCAGCTGATAAGGGTGACGTACTGCCCGTTCGGCGCCTTTCCCGGCTTGAAGGGCACAGGTTCGAGCGCGCGCCGGTCGGTCGGCAGGATGGTGTGCCTGCCGCGCACCCGGTAGACGTAGGTCTTGTGGTGCGCCTTGAGGACGATCCGGTCGCCGCGCCGCAGCCGGTCGAGTTGACCGAACGGGTGCAGCCACGTGGTGCGGTGCCCCAGCAGGACGGTGTTGCCGAGCGTCCCGGGCGGGGCCGTCCTCGGGTAGTGGCCGACGCCCTTGCTGAGCACGCGCTCGGAGACGCCCTCGCGCACCTTGATCTTCAGGTGGATCCGCTTGATCGAGATGGTGGCGATCACCTTCCCGATCCGCGGGCGGGCGGCGTGCGCCGCGGCGGCGGTCGTCCGGCCGGGCGCGGCCGCGGCGGCCGCCGGGGCGGCGTGCGCCGCCGGCATCCCGGCCGCCGCCACGCATCCGGCGGCGAGGAGCGCCACCGCGGGCAGCGCCCTGCCCGGCGCCCGTAAGGCCCTTCCGCTCGGCGGCGGCGCGCCGTCCCAGGACCGGTCGTCCCGGCTTCCGTCTTTCACCGTCTTCGTCTCCAGCGTCGTCTTCGCCATGGTCTCGATCTCCACATCCGTCTCCGTCTCCAGTGAGACTCCGGTGAGAAAGGAGCCGGGGGGGGGGGCGCGCGCCGGCGGGGCGGGCCGCCCCCGCGCGCGGGCGGGGGGGGGGCGGGGGCCGGGCCCCCCAACCGCCGGGCCGCCCGGCCCCCGCCCAC
>NZ_JBEPCJ010000163.1:0-2181 GCF_040299565.1 Spirillospora sp. NPDC000708 | reverse complement strand
CTCGGCGGGTGTCATGGGCCCGGGGGGGCGGGCCCGCCGGGGGGGGGCCGGCCGCCCCGGACGCGGGGAAGGGGGCGGCACGTCTGCCGTCCCCTTCACCGTCGGCTCGGCCGGCCGCACGGATCGTCATCCGGGCCGGTCATGACTCAGTGGGTGAGCGCGGTGCCCAGCTTGACCGGCGCGTTGTTCCCCTGCGGCAGCTGCGTGCCGACCTGCCCCGGCGTCACGTTCGCGACCGGCCTGGCGATCCGGGTGACCTTGCCCAGCAGGTCCTGCACGGCGGGCATGCCCTCGGCGCTGCGGTAGTTCGGGCCCATCGCGATCCGCTCGCTGGTCCCCCGCAGGGTGGACGGCAGCTTGTGGTGCCCGGCCGCCGGGCGGTGCTTGGACGGCTTGTAGTGCTTCTTGTGGTGCGGCTTCTTGTGGTGCGGCTTCTTCGGGAAGTGCTTGATCGGCGGCCGGTGGTGCTCGTGGCCGCCGCTGGTGACGGAGGCCCCGCCCTTGCAGCCCGCCTGCGCGATGCCGAGGACGGCGCCGATCGCGTTGCCGCAGACGTTCACGGGCACGGAGATCGGCGCGTAGATCTGGTTGCCGCCGAGGATGGACAGGTTGCCGGATGTCTTCATGTCCGGGCGGTCGTCGCCCTTGCGCTCGACGGAGGCGCCGCCCTTGCAGCCGGCCTGGGTGATCCCCGCGATGAGGGAGATCGCGTTGCCGCAGACGTTCACCGGCACGGAGATCGGCGCGTAGATCTGGTTGCCGCCGAGGATGGACAGGTTGCCGGACGTCTTCATCCCGTGCCCGTGGCCGTGGCCGCCCCAGCCGCCGTCCCAGCCGCCCATGCGGCCGTTGTCGGCGGTGGAGGCGCCGGCGGCGCCGCCGGTGGCGGGCGCCTGGCGGTCGCCCGGCATCGCGGGCGCCTGACGGCCGCCCGGACCGATGGGCGCCTGGCGGTCGTCCGGACGGGTCGGCGCCTGGCGGTCGCCCGGCCCGGTGGCCTCGCGTCCGGTGCGCCAGCCGCTGTGGCTCTTGTGCCCGCCGCTCTTGACGGTGGCGCCGCCCTTGCACCCGGCCCGCGCGATGCCGACGATGGCGCCGATGGCGTTGCCGCAGACGTCCACCGGGATGGAGATCGGGGCGTAGATCTGGTTGCCGCCGCCGATCGACAGGTTGCCCGAGGTCTGCATGTCGCCGCCGTCGCGGCCGCGCCGCTCGACGGACGCGCCGCCCTTCGAGCCGGCCTGGGCGATGCCGGCGACGGCGCCGATGGCGTTGCCGCTCACCTCGATCGGTATCGAGATCGGCGCGACGACCTGGTTGCCGCCCAGGATGGACAGGTCCCCGCTGGTGCGGTTGTCCGCCGAGGCGGGGACGCCGAGTCCGGACGTCCCCATCGCGACGCAGCCCGCCGCGACGAGAGCGGCGCGGCCGGTGTTCCTTGCCCAGATGCGCATGGTGTTGCTCCTTCTTTCGGTGAATCGGTGAATCGGTGATGATCACTGCGTGCACCGTCCGGGTGAGCGCAGCGGGCAGCGGTCTGGCCAGGACCGTGCCGTTCGGAGAGAAAGCTCGATGGAGTGGCGGGGGAGGCCGGGAAGCGGCCGTCCGGCGCGCGGCGCGGGAGTCCCGCGGGCGGGGAAGGGCGGCTTCCGGCACGGGACGCGCGGAAGCGCGCGGTGCCCGTAGGCGGGTGCTAGTCGGGGACGACCGAGGGACGGCCCGGGGCCGCCTTGTCGGTCAGCGCGGTGCGGTCGAAGGCACCGGTGTCGAGGGCGCGCGGCGCCTGCGGGCGCTGGGCGGTGCCGAGGTCGGCGAACGGCCCGAACGGGTGCCCGCCGGACGGCGCGCCGCTGTGCGGGTTGCCGTCCTGGCCGGACGGCGTCGCGGGCGCGCCGGGCAGGCGCTGCCCGTCCCCGCACATCCGGCAGTGGCCGCCGGAGCGGTGCGCGCCGGACGGCGCCCCGGCGGTCGCGTGGGCCGCCTTCTTCGGGGCCGCCGCGGCGCGGGTGCGCGCGGCGCCGTGCTTCTTCGCGTGCGCCGCGGTGTCAGGGCGGGACGAGGCGTCCGCGCCGGGCCTCGGCGCGGCGTGCGCCGCGCCGCGCGGGGCGGCCACGCCGGGCACGAGCCGGCCGACGCCGTGGTCGTCCGGCCGGACGTCCGGCAGCCGCAGGTGCGCGACGC
>NZ_JBEPCJ010000162.1:6185-12955 GCF_040299565.1 Spirillospora sp. NPDC000708 | reverse complement strand
CGCCGGGCGCGAGGTCACGCCGGGCGCGAGGTCTCGCCGGGCGCGAGGTCACGCCGGGCGCGAGGTCACGCCGGGCGCGGGGTCACGCCGGGCGCGGGGTCACGCCGGGCGCGGGGTCACGCTGGGAGGCGGGGTCACGCTGGGGCGGGGTCACGCTGGGGGCGGGGACGGCGAAGGCCCCGCCGGAGCGGGGCCTTCGCCAAGCGGTCTGGGGGACGGGCGCGAGCGCGCGTTCCGAGGAGCGCCTCCGGCAGCGCCGAGGTCAGATGGTCGCCTCGGCCTCCGCCGGCCAGCTCATCCTGATCTGGACGCCCTTCGGGGTGGTGGCGATCTCCACGTCGTCGGCGAGCCCGGCGATGACCGCCAGGCCGAGTTCGGCAGTGCCCTCGCCCAGATCGAAGTCCAGGTCGTCCTCGTCGGGCCGGGCCGGCGGCCCGCCCGCCGCGTCGTCCCCGGGCACGGCGTCGCTCACCGTGACCTCGAAGCGGCGGCCCGCCCCGGTCAGCTCGAGCCGGACGGGCTCGTCCGGGCAGTGCAGGCGGTGCGCCTCCACGGCCCGCGAGCACGCCTCGCCGACCGCCAGCCTCACCTCGTCGAGCAGCGCCTCGGCGACGCCGCTGCGGCGGGCCACCGCGGTCACGATCAGCCGGGCGGTCCGGACGTGGACGGGCAGCGCACTGAAGGAGAGTTCAACGGTCGCCATCGTGGTGTCAGGCCGCCTACTTCGCGCCCTTGCGCTTCTCCTCGGCCTCGGCGATCGAGTCGTGGATGCCGAAGACCTTGGTCAACCCCGTGATCCGGAAGATCTTGAGGATGCGCTCCTGGGTGCAGACCAGCTCCAGCGAGCCGTCGTGCGCGCGGACCCGCTTCAGCCCGCCGACCAGGACGCCGAGGCCGGTCGAGTCCAGGAACTCGACCTTCTCCATGTCCACGAGCAGGTGGAACTTGCCCTTGTTGACCAGGTCGATGAGCTTCTCGCGAAGCTTCGGCGCCGTGTAGACGTCGATCTCGCCCTCCACGTTGATGACGGTGAGGCCATCGTCGGTGGTGTAGTCGTTCACCTTCAGGTCCACAAATCCTCCAGCGCCGTGCAGCACAATCCGATCCCGCCCTCCGGGCTCCGCGGCGGCGGCCCGGGCGGCGAGACATCGCCGTGATTCAACCACGCTCCGGCGCGGCGCACGCACGTTATCGACCAGTCGGGCGAAAGTTCGCGCCGTCCCGTCTGACCTGCTGATCCACAGATGAGCACAGGGGGAACGGGCCCACCGGCGCCGGGGCGTTCCCGTTGTTTTGCCCCGGCTGGCAAACTGAAAACCTGATGGCCGCCCAAAGATCTTCAACCCCTCTCGACCGGCTGCTCGCCGACCCGTCGCGGCGGGACCGCATCACCCATGTGGAGCGTGTTCCCGCACGTGAGGGCCGCCGTGCACCGTGGCCGTCATGGTCGCCCCCGCTGCTCGTGGACCGGCTGGCCGCCGCCGGGATCGAGGCCCCGTGGGAGCACCAGGCCGCCGCCGCGGAGCACGCCCGCGCCGGCCGCTCTGTGATCATCGCCACAGGAACCGCGTCCGGAAAGTCCCTCGCCTACCTGCTGCCCTCCATCGAGGCGATCTATGCGGGCGAGGACGACCACCGCCGCGAGGGGACGATCCTCTACCTGTCGCCGACGAAGGCGCTGGCCGCCGACCAGCTCCGCGCGCTGCGCGCCCTGCGGCTCACCCGCGTCCGCGCCGCGACCTACGACGGCGACACCCCCCGCGACGACCGCTCCTGGGTCCGCCAGCACGCCAACTACGTGCTGACCAACCCCGACATGCTGCACCGATCGATCCTGCCCGGGCACTCCCGCTGGTCGTCGTTCCTGCGCCGCCTCCGCTACGTCATCGTGGACGAGGCCCACGGATACCGCGGGGTCTTCGGCTCGCACGTCGCGCAGGTCCTGCGCCGCCTCCGCCGCGTCTGCGCCCGGTACCACGCCGACCCCACCTTCATCCTGGCGTCCGCCACCACGTCCGAGCCCGCGTCCACCGCGTCCCGCCTCACCGGCCTCGACGTCGTCGCCGTCGACGACGACGCCTCGCCCCGCGGGCCGGCCACGTTCGCGCTGTGGGAACCGCCCCTCACCGACCTGCGCGGCGAGCAGGGCGCCCCCGTCCGCCGCACCGCCACCGCCGAGGCCGGCGACCTCCTCGCCGACCTCGTCGTCGAGGGCGTCCAGACCCTCGCGTTCGTCCGGTCCCGGCGCGGCGCCGAGTCCGTCGCGCTCGGCGCGAAACGCGCGCTCCACGAGGTCGCGCCCGCCCTCGCCGAGCAGGTCGCCGCCTACCGCGCCGGCTACCTCCCCGAGGAGCGCCGCGCCCTCGAAGCCGCGCTGCGCTCCCGCTCCATCGTGGGCCTGGCCAGCACGAACGCCCTCGAACTCGGGGTGGACGTGTCCGGGCTCGACGCCGTCCTCGTCTGCGGCTGGCCCGGCACCCGCGCGTCGCTCTGGCAGCAGGCCGGACGCGCCGGACGGTCCGGGCAGGCCGCCCTGTCCGTCCTCGTCGCCCGCGACGACCCCCTCGACACCTTCCTCGTCCACCACCCCGAGGCGATCTTCGGGACGCCGGTCGAGGCGACCGTCCTCGACCCCGACAACCCGTACGTCCTCGAACCGCACCTGTGCGCCGCCGCGTCCGAACTCCCCCTCACCGAGGACGACGCCGCGCTCTTCGGGCCGTCCACCGCCGACCTGCTGCCCGACCTCGTCCGCCGCGGGTTCCTGCGCCGCCGCCCCAACGGCTGGTACTGGACGCGCCGCGACAAGGCGTGCGACCTCGCCGACATCCGCGGCGCGGGCGGAGCGCCCGTCCAGGTCGTCGAGACCGCCACCGGACGCCTGCTCGGCACCGTCGACGAGGCGTCCGCGCACACCACCGTCCACGACGGCGCCGTCTACATCCACCAGGGCGACTCGTTCATCGTCCAGACCCTCGACCTGGACGACTCCGTCGCGCTCGTCGAGGCCGCCGACCCCGACTACTCCACCACCGCGCGCGACGTCACCGACATCACCATCGCCGAGACGCTCCGCTCCACCTCCTGGGGCGACGCGACCCTCTGCTACGGCACCGTCGACGTCACCAGCCAGGTCGTCGCCTACCAGATGCGCCGCGTCCAGACCGGTGAGATGCTCGGCGAGAAGCCCCTGGACCTGCCGCCCCGCACCCTGCGCACCCGCGCCGTCTGGTGGACGCTGTCCGAACCGCAGGTCGACGCCCTCGGCGACCTCGACCTCGCGGGCGCCGCGCACGCCGCCGAGCACGCCTCCATCGGCCTGCTCCCGCTCTACGCCACCTGCGACCGGTGGGACATCGGCGGCGTCTCCACCGCCGTCCACCCCGACACGGGCCTGCTCACCGTCTTCGTCTACGACGGGCACGAGGGCGGCGCCGGCTTCGCCGAACGCGGCTACGCCGACGCGGCCGCCTGGCTCCGCGCCACCCGCGACGCGATCGCCTCCTGCGAGTGCGACTCCGGCTGCCCGTCCTGCATCCAGTCCCCCAAGTGCGGCAACGGCAACGACCCGCTCGACAAGCAGGGTGCCCTGACCCTCCTGGCCGTCCTCCTGCAAGCCGCCCCCTGACCGCACGCCCGCACACGTCGACGCGACGGCCGGAAATGGGCAGCGCCTACCCTCTACCGCCTAGTTCGGTGCGACGCGCTGCGCGGGGACGGACGGCTGCTCGTCGAGCCCGCGGCGGGCCTGCGCCAGCGCCTGCTGAAGCTTGCGGCGTTCGAGCTCCAGCGTCTGCAGCGACTCCTCGTGCTCGTCCCGCAGATCCCGCAGCTCCCTGCGGATGTTCATGCTGCGCCGGAATCCGAGGGCGGCGATCCCCGCGCCCGCCATGAACACGATGGCGACGACGACGCCCGCCAGGAACAGCTGCCACTGCTCCGTGACGCCGGGCACCTCGTGCCCGAACGCGGTCACGTGGACCTCGCCGGTGTTGCCCAGGATGACGGCCACGGCCGCGGCGATGGCGGCGAGCGTGACGACCAACCCCAGAATGATCATGCGGAGGGTCTCCTCTCCAGTGCCGGACAATGCGGGGGAATCCGACTGGCAAGGCAGCCTAGACCGTTCTCAATCCCCGTCCAAGACCACACCTGACTCCCCCGCCCCACCGCATCGTCGATGCGCCCCCCTGCCGCCCACCCGCGTCGTGGCCGGTCGATGGGGCGAGAGGAGCTACTTGCGGCGACGTCCGCGGCCGGAGGAACGGCGCTTGCCCGGGGCCTTCCCGGAGGACGGCCTGGCGATCTGGACGTCCACGCCGCCCGACTTGCCCAGCGCCCCGGGACGCCGCGCGGCCCTGCTCTTCGGCTTCGCCTTCGACGCCTTGGCCGCCGACGCTCCGCCGAGGACCCTCGTGTCACCGGCGCGGGCACCCGCGACCGCCTTCACGGACCCCGTCTTGGCGATGGCCTCGGCGCGGGCGATCCGCTCGCGGGCGCTCTTGACGCGCTTGCGCCCGGTCCCGCCGCGCGCGATCCGCGCGGCCGTCCCGAGGCTGTTCGATCCGGCCTGGGCGACGCGCAGCCGCCGCGTCCACGTACCGAGGTGGGCCGCGACGATCAGCAGGACCAGCGCGATCCCGACGCTCTTGCCCCACTGCAGCCGGTCGGTCGCCGCGACGTTCACGGCCTTCGGCGCGTCCGTCGCGATCTGCGGCGCGGGGTAGGTGAGGCCGGGCGTCGCGCCGTCGGGCTGGACGGACGGCAGCGTGACCGGCGACTCGTTGTTGAACGGCGTCAGCGGGGTGGACGTGCTCGGTCCGGTGGTCCCGGTCGGCAGCGACGGCGCGGAACCGGTCGGCAGGCTCCCGGTGGCGCCGCCCGCCACGGCACTGGCCGTCGCGGGGGACGAGAACAGCGAGCCGCCCGTCCCGGTCGACCGCCGGGCCCGCACGCCCACGGAGACCGTCCCGCTCGACCGCGTCAGCGACAGCCTGGCGGAGCAGCTCGTCCCGGAGCAGAGCGAACCCATCGACCCGGACTTCGAGCCGACCCCGGACCCCGACAGGGAGTAGCCGAGCAGGTCGTCCTCATAGCCGCGGTTCCACTTCACCACGACCTTGCCGCCGGACACGCTCGCGGAGACGCCGGTCGGCGCGGCGGGCGCGATCCGCACGGTGAAGGTGTTGGAGTCGTAGACCTGGTTGGTGATCGAGCCCTTGAGGTAGACCTTGTACTTGCCGTTGCGGCGCAGCTCGAGCGGGGCGGACAGGTCGCCGGCCCAGCTGCTCTCCTTGAGGAACGTGTCGCCGATCCCGGGACCGTCGACGCGCAGCTGCATCTTCAGCGCGAAGTCGTAGTGCGCCTTCACGGTGACGCTCGTCCCGCTGGTGATGACGGCGCCGTTCGCGGGGCTGATCACCGCCGTCGTCGCGGCGTTCGCGGGCAACGCCCCGAGAACCGGGATGCTCATCGCAAGGGGAGCCGCGAGCGCGACTGCACCGATCCTGCGAATGATGGTCACGGCCTCAATCCCTTCGACAGCGTTCTGCATCTCCACCCGCCGAGGACGACGCTCGCGGGGCGCACTGTGCCGAGTGATGACTATGGGCTCAGGGCAGCGTAACGTACCGGACGGTAGGAAAAATCACAGGAAGATGACAAAGAGGTCGCGGATACCGGGTCCACCTCACGCACCTCCCTATTGACACTCAGTGCAACGAGTCGCGCCGGGTCAGGTTACGCCCTCTGACCCCACGGGGCCAGCCCGGGCCCTCGAACGGACGCGGACGGCACCGCCCCCGAGCGGCACTCGCAGCGCCACCGTCACCTCGACATCGACGACCTCGCCGCGGACCCGGCACCGCACCAGCCGCGCCCCGGACCTCGCCGCGACCTCGCGCGCCCTCCCGCACACGTCCGCCGCCCCGTCCGCCACCCGCGCCGCACCGGCCAGCGCGGCGAGGTCCGCCGCCGCGTCCCCCCGATGCCGCGCCGCCCGTACCCCACCGACCCCGACGGCCGCCACACCACCAACCCAGATGACGGCCATGAACGCCACCACCCAAACAGTCCCCGCCCCCCGATCACACCCCCAAACCCCCCGACCGCACCTCACACCCCACCCCCTTCCAAAACCAGGCCCCACCAGAACACCCACCAACCTCCCTTCTCCTCGCCCCACCCCTCCTTCCAGGCCCCGCCACCCACGCACCCCTCCCGCAGCACCCGGCCAGTCGCCTTGCCACGCCGTGACACCGAATCCCGCCACGGCCCACCGACTCACCGCGCCCCCGGTCCCGTAGTGGGCGCCTGGTTCCACCACGGCACGCGAGTCCGCCTAGGCACGCCCCCTAGCTGACACGGCAGCCGACTCAACACGACGCCCCAACTCGACACGGCAGCCGACTCAACACGACGCCCCAACTCGACACGACGGCCGACTCGACACGACGTCCCAGCCCAACACCACGGCCGACCCAACACGACGGCCGAGCTCGACACGACGTCCCGGCCCAACACGTTGCGCCCTGCCATGCCTGGGGACGCGGCGGTCGTCACGCCGCGCGGGCGGTCACGCCGCGCGGGCGGTCACGCCGCGCGGGCGGTCACATCGCACGGGCGGTCACATCGCACGGGCGGTCACATCGCACGGGCGGTCACATCGCACGGGCGGTCACATCGCACGGGCGGTCACATCGCACGGGCGGTCACATCGCACGGGCGGTCACATCGCACGGGCGGTCACATCGCACGGGCGGTCACATCGC
>NZ_JBEPCJ010000162.1:0-6087 GCF_040299565.1 Spirillospora sp. NPDC000708 | reverse complement strand
GCACAGGCGGTCACATCGCCGGGGTGGTCAGGTCACTGGGGTGGGGTCGGTTGCGGCACCTGGTTCTGTGGCGGCGGCGACATGGGCGTGGACGGTCAGGGGCGGCAGGCCGGTAGCGGCGGGGGGTTCGACCGGCGCGGAGACGTCGACCTCGACGGTCGCGGCGTCGCGGCGGACCGTCACCGTGGCGTGCGGTGGGACCGCCTTGACCACCAGCTCCCGCACTGCGGCGAGAGACTCGCCGCGTGCCGCCGCCCGCGCACCGGTCCGCGCGGCGTCGACACAGGTGAGCTGGGCCGACGCGACCGCCACGCCCCAGAGCGCGATGGCGGTGACGAGCACCAGGCTGGGCAGTGCCAGCGCCATCTCGGCCGTCACCATGCCCCGGTCACGGGCGCCACGGCCTACCCGGCCATCTGCAGGGCCTTCTTGATGATCCCGGTGAGCATGGTGTGGACCTCCGGACTCGTGACGATCTTGAAGAGCAGGGTCGCGAACGCCGCGGCGGCGATGGTGCCGACGGCGTATTCGGCGGTGGACATTCCTCGGTCTCCGGAAAGGCGTCGCCATCTCCGCACCACCATCTGTTTCGCCCGCATGGGCCCTCCTTGTTCTCCTTGGGGACGCCCGATCGCGTCTGATCCCAGGCTCGGGTGCGGCGGATCCGGTCACCAGGTGAACCGCGTTCTGTGGATAACTCGACGCGGTCACCACGGCAGGAGGATGGTCGAGGCGATTCCGGCGATCGCCGGCACCACTCCGAGCAGGACGAACGCGGGCAGGAAGCACAACCCCAGCGGTGCGAGCGCCCGCACGCCCGCGGCGCGGGCGCGCGCGGCCGCCGCCGTGCGCGCCACGCGCCGCTGATCCCGCGCGAGGCGTCCGAGGGACGGCGCCAAGGCCGCGCCGCTGGAGACGGCCCGAACGGCGGTGCGAGCCAAGGGCGCCAGGACCGGCTCCTCGGTGAGCGCGAGCCATGCGTCCACGGGGTCGGCGCCGAGACGGATCTGGACGGCCACACCGCGCAGTTCCGCACCAAGGGGACCGCCGACCGCGTCCGCGACGGCCTCGACGGCGTCGTGCCAGGGGGCACCGCCACGCAGGCACGCCGCAAGGAGGTCCACGGCAACCGGGAGGTCCGCGATGAGTCGGGCCTGCCGTCGTCGCTGGTCGGCACTTCCGAGCCGCCCGAAGGAGTAACGGACGGCTGCGGCAACGACGACGCCGAGCGCTCCACCCATCAGCCCACCGAAGGCCACCCAGCACAGGACACCGGCCGCCAAGCATGCAGCCCGCCGCAACGTCGCCTCGCGCCGCCCGCTTTCGGCACGCTCCTTGGCGTCCCCGTTCTCGGCATGCCGCGCTTGGGTTGAATCTGAGGCGTCCGGGTCGCGTGTTCGCGGCCTCGGCGGCGCCTGGTCGAACTGCCCACCGAGTCGACGTCCGGCCGCGTTCGCTCCCTGCGGGAGAAGAAAGCCCGACGCCGCCGCGCAGAGCATCACCATGAACATCACCATCGCTCCTCCGTTTCTCATGCCCTCAGCTCGCCGCCGGCCGCCTTCGCGCGATTCGCCTGACTGCCCCTGTCGGGTCCACGCGGCTGTCGTCCGACGTTCCGAAGCCGCCTTGTCGGGTCTTCGGCGGCTGCGGTCCGATGTTCCGAAGCCGCAGCCGTCGGGTCTGCGGCGGCTGCAGCCCGACGTGCTGAAACGACCCGTCCCAGCACTGCTGCGGCAGCCGCTGAGGCGGCGAGTCGCTGTTCCTCCGCCGCACCCGGAACACCGAAGCGTCGTCGCCCTCCCCGGCGCGGGGCGCCACCTGCATCTCGGTCCTTAGCGATCTGCCAGCGGCGCGGCCCGTCGCCCACTCGCGGTGGCAGCGTCCTGGGTGTGAGTGCGGTTCGTCTCGTCCTTGTCAGTGAGCGGCACGGCGGCCACGCTCAACCTCATCGGACGCGTCGCTGCTCCTTCGCCGCACGTGGGGCGCGGCCCTACCCGGTGCGGGGCCGGGCGCTGGGCTGGCTGGTGCTGCTAGTGGATTTGGTCATGGTGAGCGACGCAGCGGTGCGGGACGGCATCATTAGAAGCGTCGCTGCTTCATCTGCACCGCCGCGCTCCTTCGATGCCCTCCCGGGCGCCGGCCACCGAGGCGTCGTCGCCACACTGGCGAGGTCGCCCTGTTGAGCGGCGCCGTTGTCGGGGCTGGTGAGCGTGAGCGACACGGCGGTGGTGGGCCGACCCCCACGAAGCGATTTCCTACTTCATCTGCACTGCCAGGCTCCTTGGATGCACTTGTGGATGTGGGCCACCGAGCGTCGTCGCCACACTGGCGAGGTCGCCCTGTTGAGCGGCGCCGCTGTCAGGGCTGGTGAGCGTGAGCGATGTGGCGGGTGTGGGCCGACACCATCGAGGCGGTTTGCTACTTCATCTGCACTGCCGGGCTCCTTCGGTGCGCTTGTAGGCGTGGGCCACCGAGCGTCGTCGTCATGCTGGCGAGGTTGTTGAGCGGCCGGCCGGTGCCGGTATCGGGGCTTGAGAGGGTGAGCGCGGCGGGGTTAGGACGGCCTCACGGGGCGGTTTGCTGCTTCATCTGCACCGCCTAGCTCCTTCGATGTGTCAGTGGGGGGCACCGAGGCGTTGTCGCAGTGCTTGCGACGTCGCTTGCTGTGCGGCTGAGGGGTGCCGTTACCGGGGGAGGGTGAGTAAGGCGTGGGCATGGCCAGCTCGTAGGGCGGGTCGCTGCTTCTGTCGGCGTTGCCAGGGCCTTTTTGTGCGCCTGGGATCTGGGGCATCGAGGCGGGGTGGGTTGTTGGTGGCGTCGGGGCGTTCTGGACGGTGTTGCTGGTTGTCGGGGGAATGGTGCGGCGGTCGCGGCTCGGTCTCACGGAGTGTGACGCTGGTGCGTTGGCGCGGGCCTTTGGTGCGTCTGAGGGTGTCGCGGTGGCGTTGGATTGGTGGCGGGGGCGGGTTGCTGCGTTGTTGGTCAGGTGTGGGTCAGGTGGGTGACTCGGCGGTTCTGGCGAGGTGACGGGTCCAGTAGAGGCCGGTCGCGTTGAAGGCGAGGCCCGTGAACAGGCAGGCGAGGCCGGGGAGGGAGCCGCAGAGGAAGGTGAGGGGATGGGCGCCCAGGGCCGCGGCCATGCCGACGCCCAGGAGCGGGAGCGCGGCGAGGAGGCGGGCCGTGGCGCGGGGGCCGGCCAGCTGGACCGAGACGTCCTGGCGTTGGGCTTCTTCGTCGCGGAGTGCGGCGGCCAGGCCGTCCAGGACGGTGGCGAGGGTGCCGCCGCGTTCGGTGCCGATGCGCCAGCAGGCCGCGAGGAGGCGCAGGCCCTCGGCGCCGGGCTCGCGGGCCAGTTCGGCCAGGTGGTCGGGGATCGACGGGGGCGGGCGGCCGGGCGTGAGGAGTTCCGCGGCCACGTGCGGGTCGAGGACGGCCGCGGACAGCGTGAACGCCTCTTCGGGGGTGCGGCCGGCGGCCAGTTCGGCGGCCATCCCGTCGCACAGCTCGATGATCGAGGTGCGGCGGCGGCCGGGCCGGGTCCGGCGTTCCTTGAGCTCTTCGATGCGGGTGCGGAGGGCTGGGGACAGGGGTGCGGGGGCCGGGTCGGCGATGCGCGCGAGGCGCAGGCCGGCGGGGGACGGGCCGAGCAGCAGCCAGGCGGACGCGGCGGAGAAGAGGACGGCGAGCCCGGACGCGGCGGTCATGGCGTCCACCCCAGCCGGGCCGCCAGGGCGTCGGCTCCCGCGGCGGCGATCGTCTCTCCGGCGGCGGTGAACGTGACGGCGGGTAGGACGCCGACCAGGCCGTCGGCGGCGCGGCGCAGCAGGCACACCTCGGCGACGCGGCGTCGACCGCCGCCGGGTTCGCGGACCAGATGGACGACGATGTCGAGCGCGGCGGCGAGCTGGCTGTGAACCGCTTCACGGGAGAGGCCGGCGGCGCACGCCAGCGCCTCCAACCGGGCCGGGACGTCGGCGGCGGTGTTGGCGTGCAGCGTGCCGCAGCCGCCCTCGTGGCCGGTGTTCAACGCCTGGAGCAGGTCCGCTACCTCGGCGCCTCTGACCTCGCCGACCACCAGGCGGTCCGGGCGCATGCGGAGGGCTTGGCGGACGAGGTCGTTCAGCGTGACGCCGCCCGCGCCCTCCACGTTGGGCGGGCGGGCTTCCAGGCGGACGACGTGGGGGTGCGTCGGGCGCAGCTCGGCGGAGTCCTCGACCAGCAGGAGCCGCTCCCCCGGGTCGGTCAAAGAGAGCAGGCTGCTGAGCAGTGTGGTCTTGCCGGTCCCGGTTCCTCCGCTGATGAGGAACGCGGCGCGGGTCTCGATCAGGGCGGAGAGCAGGGCGGCGCCTTCGGGCGGAACGGTGCCGGTCGCCACGAGCTCACCGAGGGTGAAGGCGCGTCGGCGAGGGAGGCGGAGGGAGACGCAGGTGCCGTTCGCGGCGACCGGCGGGAGGACGGCGTGCAGCCGGATGCCGCCGGGGAGCCGCGCGTCGGCGTACGGGGCCGCGTCGTCGAGGCGGCGGCCCGCGGCGGCGGTGAGGCGCTGGGCCAAGCGGCGCACGGCGGCCTCGTCCGGGAACCGGACGCCGGTGCGGACGAGCCCGTCGCCGGCGTCGATCCACACCTCGCCGGGGCCGTTCACCAGGACGTCCGTGACCTCGGGTGCTCGGAGCAGCGGTTCGAGGGGGCCCGCGCCGACGAACTCGGCGCGCAGCTCGTCGGTGAGTGCGAGGACCTCGCGGTCGCCGAGCAGCCTGTCCTCGGCGCGGAGCGCCGCCGCGACGCGTCCCGCGGTGGCCTCGCCGCCGGCGTCGGCGAGGCGGTCGCGGACGGCGGACGAGAGCCTGGTCATGCCGCCTCCTCGCGGTGGGCGTAGGGCTGCAGGGCCAGGTCGGCGAGGAGGCGGGCGCAGAAGTCGGGGAGGGGGCCGCGGCGGCAGGCGCGGGCGAGGTCGCCCTCCTCGATCGCGGCGGGGAGGCGGCGGTCGCGCTCGTAGACCCCGGCGACGGGGAGGCCGAGCGCCTGCGTGACGGCGCCCGGGGTCAGGCCGCCGGGGGACGGGCCCTGCACGATCAGGCGGAGGTCGGCGGTGTCGCTGCGCAGGGCGGCGGCGAGGCCGTCGGCGGCGACGGTGGCGCGGACCTCGGCCGGGACGAGCAGAAAGGTGACGTCGGCGGCGCGCAGCGCGGCGCGGCCGATGTCGCCGGGGAAGCGGGGCACGTCGGCGATCACCAGGTCGAAGCCGCGGGAGGCGGCGTCGAGCAGGGACAGCACCGCGGCGTCGGCGACCGGGACGGACGCGCCGCGCCGCCACGACAGCACGGACAGGTCGCCGGTGGACGGGAGGGTGTCGCGGAGGGTGGCGGCGTTCAGCCGGCCGTGCCGTTCGGCGAGGTCGGGCCAGCGGGCGCCTTCGTGGCCTTCCAGGCCGAGCATGAGGTCGGCGCCGCCGCCGAGGGGGTCGGCGTCCACGAGGAGGGTGCGCAGTCCGCTGCCGGCGGCGGCGAGGCCGAGAGCAGCGGAAAGGACGCTGGCGCCCACGCCGCCGCGGGAGCCGACGACGCACAGGGTGGTGGCGCGGCCGGCGTCGGGTTCGCTCGCGGCGGCGAACGCGTCGATCAGCCATTGCTCGTGGTCGGGCAGCACGGCCACGTCCTGCGCGCCGATGCGGACGGCCGCCTGGTAGGTCTCGGGCGTGGCGGCGCCGGCGACCAGAACGACGCCGCCGCGGCGGGGCAGGCCGGCGGACGCGACGTCCCCTGCGGCGTCGGCGCCGACCAGGACGAGCGCGGGCCAGGCCCAGGCGGCGCGGGCGTCGGCGGGGGCGGCGACCTCGGCGTGCGCGTCGGCGGCCGCGGCGAGGCGGAGCAGGGCGTCGGCGGTGGCGGGGTCGGCGGTGACGATCAGTGCCGCGATGTTCATCGGTCCTCCTGTGCGTTCAGAGGACTCCAGCGTGCGGCGCCGTGCCGGGCGGGCGGAAGCGTTCCGTGAATTGTGGATAACTCTCCGCGGCCCTCGGGCGGGGCCGGGGGAACGAGGCGGCGGGCGGACGGTGGCGTGGAGGATCTGGACACGCCACCGTACGCC
>NZ_JBEPCJ010000161.1:0-12967 GCF_040299565.1 Spirillospora sp. NPDC000708 | reverse complement strand
TACGACGTCCTCGGCGCCCACCCGCTCCCCGCCGACGTCGCCGACGCCTTCAAGGCGGGCCTGCTGCCGATCATCGGCTTCTGCGCCGCGACCGCGGCCCTCGCCCAGCTCCTCCCCAAGCCGCCCCGCCCATGACCCATCCGCCCACCCGCCCCGGCGCCCACCCGCCGGGGCGCCCGCATGCCGGAGGGCGCGGGGTCACAGCGAGGCGATGACGATGATCACGATGATCCCGGTCATGAAGAGGACCTGGTTGATGAGGATGCGGCCGGCGAGTCCGCGCGGAGCCTTCGGGGCGTCCGCCAGGTCGAAGATGAGCAGGGGCCGCCCAAGGGTGCACGCGATCAGCCAGGTCAGCGTGATCGCCGGGACCATCGCGGCCTTCTCCCCCGAGAGGCCCATCTTGCCGTGGGCCACAGCCAGCCATCCCAAGGCGACGGCGACCCAGATCAGGCCGTAGGCGAGGGAGGCCCCGTAGCCCAGCCACTTCCCCTCGCGCAACGCCAGCAGTTCGATGAGACCGAGCTCGGAGAACATCACCCAGAGCGCCATGACCCGCTCCCCTAGTGCGTCAGGCCCGCAGGACCCTTGGTCGCCGCGTTCGTGTCGAGGCTTCAGTCGTCGGTGGGAGCGTTGTAGTGGGCGTCGTGTTGCTGGCGGGGGGAGCAGACGGAGGCGGACGGGCAGGAGCAGCGGCGGGAGCCGACCTTCACCGTGATGCGGTCGCCCGGGACGTTGTAGCCGATGACCTGGCCGTCGCCCTCGGGGGTCGAGACCTTCGCGCCGAGGCGCGGCGCCTTCTCCTTGAACTCGGTGTAGAGCGGGTGCTCGTACTTGAGGCAGCACATGAGGCGGCCGCAGGCGCCGGCGATGCGGAGGGGGTTGACGGGGAGGTCCTGCTCCTTCGCCATGCGGACGGAGACGGGCTCGAAGTCCTTGAGGAAGGTGGCGCAGCACAGGTCGCGGCCGCAGGGGCCGATGCCGCCCTGGAGGCGCGCCTCGTCGCGGGGGCCGACCTGGCGGAGCTCGACGCGGGCCTTGATGTTGCGGGCGAGGTCGCGGACCAGGGCGCGGAAGTCGACCCGGTGCGGGGCCGTGAAGTAGATCTTGAAGACGTTGTCGGCGTCGAGGTAGTCGACGCCGATGACCTTCATCGGCAGCTCGTGCCGGCGGATGAGGCGCTTGGCGATCGAGCGGCCCTCGGCGCGGCGGCGGCGGTTCGTCTCGTCGCGGGCGAGGTGCTCGTCGGTGGCGGGGCCCGCGCATTCGGGCAGGCCGCCGATGTCGTCGGACACCCACTGCGGCGCCCACACGCATTCGGCGACCTCCGGGCCCCCGTCGGTCGGGACGAGGACCTTGTCGCCGACCTTCGGGGTGTGCGGGCCCGGATCGAGATAGTAGAGCCGGCCGTAACGGGTGAAGCTGACGGCCATCACCATGCCCACGGTTCCGCTCCGTTCGCCCGGTTTCGTGCGTCCACTGTACGGCGGACCCGGGCGGAGATCACCAGGCCGCGTCGGCGAGATCCGTTCCGGGGAGCGTTCCAGCGCCCTCGGCGTAGAGGCGGCCGTCGCCGCCGGTGATCAGGAGCTTGCCCTCGCCGCCGGTGTCGAGGCCGGTGATGAGGCCGTTCAGCCGCTGCTTCCAGACGACCCTGGCCGGCGCGCCGGTGGCCGTCGAGTACGCCTGGACGGACGCGACGGAGCGCTGGACGACGCCCGCGGCGGCGGTCTTCCCGTCGCGGCTGAGGACCGCGCTGGTCGTGCCCTTGGGCAGGACGGTGACGGGCTTGCTGGCCTTGAGGTCGCCCCCGGCGCCGCCGGTGTCCAGCGTGCGGAGTTCGTGGCGGACCTCGGTGTACTTGCCGCCCGCGCGCCGGACGGGGTTCCACACGAACGCGAGCGTGTCGCCGGCCCAGGAGAGGCTGCTGACGCGCGCGGAGTAGCCGGTCGTCCACGTCTTGCGGGCACCGGTGCGGGCGGACACGACGTCGATGCGGGCACGGGCGCCCTTGTAGGTGACGTAGGCGATGCGGTCCCCGTCGGCGGACACGGCCAGGTCCGACCAGGGCGCGGAGGCGCCGGGGATCGTCGCGGCGGGGATCTCGGTGAGGGACTCGGGACGGCCGTCGGCGGCGAGCTTGAGCCGCTGGAACGTGACCTTCCCGGCGCCGGAGGACGCGACGACGTAGGAGTCGCCGTCGCCTGCGACATGGTGGAACCGGCGCCCGTCGGGGGCGGCGACGGGCAGGCCGAGGGCGGCGCCGGTGCGGGCGTCGCGGACGGTCAGCGCGGTGCCCGCGCGGGTGACGCCGACGACGGCCCGCGGGCCCGCCGGCGTGGTGTCGGCGGCGGCGGCCTCCGCGTCGTGCTTCTTGTTCGCCTCGCGCTGGTGCCGGTGGACCAGGTCGACGCTGCCGCCGGCGAAGAGCGCCGCGGCCGCGGCGACGCTGACCGGCAGGGCGGTCCGCCACACCTCCCGGAACCGGATACCGCTACCGCCCTTGTCGTTCCCGCCGTCCATGGGGTCGGTCCGCACCGCCTCTCCACTGCTCGGCATCTGATATATCGCGCGGCATCGTCCCGGATGGGCGGAGTTACCACTTCGAGTCCGAGCCCGGTGCCGCGAGGCGCAACGACCCTAGTGGATCGCCGCGCCCGACCGTAATGTCAGCCCAGGGCCGAACGGGCCGCCTCCACGAGCGAGGCGCGGTACGAGCCGCCGAACAGCGCCACATGGACGAGCAGCGGGTGCAGCTGGTGCAGCGGGACGCGGTCGCGCCAGCCGGGCGCGAGCGGCGCCTCCCGGTCGTAGGCGGCGAGGATCCGGTCCAGGTGCGGCGTCCCGAACAGCGCCATCATCGCCAGGTCCGTCTCGCGGTGGCCGCCGTGGGCCGCCGGGTCGATCAGCATCGCCCGGCCGTCCGTCCACTGGACGTTCCCGGACCACAGGTCGCCGTGGATACGGCTCGGCGGCTCCGGCGGCCCGGCGAGGTCCTCGACGGCGGCCATGACCCGTTCGACGAGCCGGACGTCGTCCGGGGACAGGTGGCGCTCGGCGCGGCGCAGGAACGGTTCGAGGCGGCGTTCGGCGTACCAGCGGGGCCAGCCGCGGTCGTCGAGGGTGTTGTCGAGGGGCAGGTCGGCGATGAACCCGTCCCAGGGCGCGCCGTAGGCGTCCGGACGGGCGCGGGTGTGCAGGGCGGCCAGCTCGCGTCCGAACCGTTCGGCGGCCTCCCGGGTGGGCGACGCGGACGGCAGCCACGGCAGGACGAGCATGTGGTCGTCCGCCGCGAGGACGTCCGGGACGGGCGCGTCCGGCCCCGCCTCGCCCAGCCAGCGCAGCCCGGCCGCCTCCGCCGCGAACACCCCCGCCTGGTCGGGCGCGGCCTTCACGAACACCTCGCGGCCGTCGTCCAGGGACGCGCGGTGCAGCGTCCACGCGTGGCTGGAGCCGAGCCCGCTCACCGCCCCGACCGGGCTGCCGAGCAGCCGCGCGACGCGTTCCCGCAGATCGGCCGGGCCGGGCATGTCAGGCGGCCTTCAGGCCGGCCCGGATCTCGTCCAGCAGGCCGGGGATCGCCGCCTCCACCTGCTCCAGCACCAGGTCGAAGTCGGCGCGGCCGCCGTAGTAGGGGTCGGGGACGTCCAGGTCGGCGCCCGCCTCGGGGTCGAACTCGCGCAGCAGCCGGATCCGCGCCCGCGCCTCGTCGTCCGGCGCCATCGACCGCAGCGCCCGCCGGTGCCCCTCGTCCAGCGCCAGGATCAGGTCGTAGCGGTCGAACCAGCCGTCCTCGAACTGGCGGGCGATGTGCGCCGACCGGTACCCGGCCCGGGCCAGCGCCGCGATCGTCCGCTCGTCGGCGCCGTCGCCCACATGCCAGCCGCCGGTGCCGGAGCTGTCGACCTCGACGTCCAGGCCCTCGGCCTCGACATGGTGGCGCAGGATCGCCTCCGCCATCGGCGAGCGGCAGATGTTCCCCGTGCAGACGAAAGTGACTCGGTACGGCATGGCCCCATCATGCCCCAGGTCACCGCACCCGGCTCACGGCGGCGGCGGGCGCGGGAACGGGCGAGCGCGGCCCCCGGCCGGGAGGGTCCCGGGGGCCGCGTGTCGGGAGAGGCCCTACCGCTGGACGGCGTGGAGCGCGTCCACGATGCCGTTGCCGAAGAACCCGTTCTGCTCCTTGGTCCCCTCACAGGTCTGCGTGGAGGTGTGCTTCACCCACTTGCCGCCGGTCTGCGTGTACCAGACGTATTCGACGGTGCCCGGGCTCGGGCACGCCTTGGGCGTGGCGCTGCCGCGCAGCTTCCACTCCACGAAGTCCGGGTCGAGGGTGAGGCCGCCCTGGCGGTCGCGGTGCCCGTACTTGCTGATGATGAGCGCGGCGACGCCCACCGCGTGCGGCGACGCCATCGACGTGCCCTGCAGCGACTGGTAGTAGGCGCACGTCTTGCCCTTGCAGCTGCGGATCACGTACGACACCTTCGGGGTGCCGTCCGCGTTCAGCTCGCCGCGCTCCTTGGCGAGGCGCTCGGGGTAGGCGGCCCAGATGCCGCCGCGGTCGTCCGGCCGCTGGGCGGCGTTGTCGACCTTGTCGCCGCCGGGCGCGGCCACCGCGACGTACCCGTTGCCGAAGCTGCTGTAGTACGACTTGCGGGTGCTCGGCCCGGTCGCCGAGATCGCGATGACGTGCTTCCCCTCGGACGGCATCGACTGGCAGCTCGCCGGGATCGTCCGCTCGTACGGCTTCTCGCCCGGGTAGGACGGGAAGTCCGGGCTCGTGTCGTCGATGTTGGTCTTGGTGTAGTCGACGAAGTCGTTGCCCGCCGCGGAGATCAGCGTGACGCCGTGCCGGTGCGCGAAGTCGAGCGCCCGCTGCGTCGCCTGGATGATGGTGCGCTGCTCCAGCTGGTCCTCGGGCTTGTCCGCCGGGTTGTCGGCGCAGTTCCACAGCCACGGGTCGATGTAATAGGACATGTTGACGACGTCGATGCCGTGCTTCGCCGCGTAGGTGAGCCCGTCGACGGTCGGCTGCAGGTAGAACTGCCCCGAGTCCTGCCCGACGCGCAGGTTCACCAGGGTCACGTTCGGCGCGACGCCCGCCGTTCCGAGGCCGTTCCGCGGGGAGGCGATCTCGGACGCGACGTGCGTTCCGTGGTCGTTGTCGTCCCAGTCGACGGGGTCGACGCAGGAGGTGAACTCGCACGGGCCGTCGAGTTCGTTGCCATCGGCGTCGGTCGGGATGTCGTGCGTGAAGTTCCGGCTGAGCCCGCGGTCGAAGTTCGGCTTGATGTCGGGGTGGTTCCCGTCCACGCCGGTGTCGAGGATGCCGACGAGGACCTTCTTCGAGCCGGGCTCGGCCTTGTACGACCCGTCCGCCGTCGCGTGGATCTGCTTCATGTCCCACTGCAGGTCGGCGAGGGGCTCGGTGTCCTTGGACGGCTTGCCCTTCACCGCCACCGGGCCCTGCGCGCCGACGGTCTTCTCGACCTTCGCGGCGGCCTTCTTCTCCTTCGGGGCCTCGCCGATGACCCGGTTGTGCGCGGCGCCGTCGAGGGCGCCCTGCCTCATCACCGCCTGGACGAACGCCGGATTCGCGGACCGGACGGTGGCGACGCCCACATCGGTGTTCTCCTGGACGATCGAACCGCCGGCCGCCTTCACCGCGTCGTGGGCCTTGCCGAGGGAGACGCCGTCCTTGTAGAGGACGACGTACTCCGACGCCTCGCCTTTCGCCCGCGGCTCGGCCGGTGCCGCGGACGCTGGAATCGCGAGCGCCGCCGTGGTGACGACGGCGCAGGCGGCGGAAATCAAGGCTCGCCGCAAAGCAGACCTCCTGGCCATGGGGGGAGCTCGCCCTTGTTCGGCGTGCTATGGCCAGCAGACGGTACGGGTGCGTCTGTTGAGAGACGCGCTCAAATTTGTAACAAAAGAGGAGGATTTATGTTAATCCAAGACGAGTCGTCGAATAACGGTGCTCATCCGGCACCCGGCCGGAACTCGGCCGGAACTCGGCCGGAACTCGGCCGGTGCTCGGCCGGTGCTCGGCCGGAGTACGCGGAAACGCGGCGCGGGCGCTCAGCCGGTGCGGAGCGCGAGCGTGAGCGCCTCGAACGCCAGCTGCGGGTTGACGTTGGCCGCGACCCGCTCGCGGCACTCCATGATCGCGTCCAGGCGGCGCAGGGTGTCCTCCGGGCGGCCCGCCGACGCCGCCGTCCGCAGCTCCGGGCCCAGCTCGATGTTGACCAGGTCGCTGCCCGCGCCGAGCTGGAGCGCCAGCACGTCCCGGTAGTAGGACGCGAGGTCCAGCAGCGTCCGGTCCAGCGCGTCGCGCATCACCCGCGTCGCCCGCGACTTCTGCCGCCCTTCGAGCTCCTTCAGGGCGCCCGCCGTCCCGCGCGGCATCCGCCCCTTCTCGCTCTCCCCCAGCGCCTTGCGCAGCGCGGACGTCTCCGTCTCGTTCAGCTCGACCGTCTGCGCGTCCCGCTCGGCCTCCGCCGCCTTCACCAGGACCTCCGCCGCCGCGACGGCCGGGCTCACCCCGGTCAGCCGGCGCGGGATCGCCACCACCCCGTCGCGGACCCGGCGCATCCGCGGGTCGCTCGCGAGCAGCCGCGCCCGGCTGATGTGCCCCTGCGCGGCCCGCGCGACGATCTCCGCGGTCTCCCGGTCGACGCCGTCGCGCTGGACGAGCATGTCCGCGACCGCCGCGATCGGCGGCGTCTGCAGCGTCACCTGCCGGCACCGCGACCTGATCGTCACGAGCAGGTCCTCCGCCGACGGGGTGCACAGCAGCCACACCGTCCGCGCCGGCGGCTCCTCGATCGCCTTCAGCAGCGCGTTCGCCGCGCCCTCGGTGGCCCGGTCGGCGTCCTCGAACAGCACGATCTGCCAGCCGCCGCCGCTCGGCGACGACGACGCCCGCAGCACCAGCGCGCGAGCGTCCTTGATCCCGAACGACAGCCCCTGCGGGCGGACGACCTCGACGTCCGCGTGCGTCCCCTGCAGGACCTGGTGGCAGGACGCGCAGTGCCCGCACCCGCGCGGCGTCTCGGTGCACTGCAGCGCCGCCGCGAACGCCCGTGCGGCGGTCACCCGTCCGGACCCGGGCGGCCCGGTGAACAGCCAGGCGTGCGCCATGCCGCCGCCGGTCCCCGCGGCCGCCGAGGACAGCTGCTCGACGACCGGCGCCTGCCCCACCAGGTCATCCCACACGCTCATGGAACAAGGCTAAGGGCTGCGCGCCCTCCGCCGGGACGCGTCGCCCATGCCCGGCGGCGCCGCCGGGCCTCCGGACGCGGCGCGGGCCGCGGACGCGCCACTAGACGTCGGTGATGGCCGGGAAGGTGCTCGTCGCGTCCTCGGTGCCGGCCGGGATCGGGTCCGGGAGGATCTCGCGGATGCGGTACTGGATCTCGCGGCTCAGCTCCGCCTGCGGGCGGCTCGCGTCCAGCACCAGGTACCGGTCGGGGTCGGCCTCGGCGAGCGCGCGGAAACCGGCCTGGACGCGCTCGTGGAACTCCTGCGGCTCGGACTCGATGCGGTCGGCGGGGGCCGACAGCCGGCGCAGCCCGTCCGCCGGCGGGACCTCCAGCAGGACGGTCAGGTCGGGCAGCAGGCCGCCGGTCGCCCACGCGTTGACGCGGGCGATGTCGTCGACCGGCTGCCGCCGCCCGTACCCCTGGTAGGCCAGCGACGAGTCCAGGTAGCGGTCGCTCACCACGATCGCGCCGCGCTCCAGCGCCGGCCGGATCACGTTCGCGACGTGGTCGGCGCGGTCCGCCGCGTACAGCAGGGTCTCGGCGCGGTCGGACAGCCCGGTGGTGTCCCGGTCCAGCAGCATCGCGCGCAGCCGCATGCCGATCTTGGTGGCGCCCGGCTCGTGCGTGGTGATCACGTCGTAGCCGTGGTCGCGCAGCCAGATCGCGGCGAGCCGCGCCTGGGTGGTCTTCCCGGCGCCCTCGCCGCCCTCGAACGCGATGAACACGCCGTGCTCGCGGCGGACCGGCTCCGGCTCCGCGACCTGCGACGGCGGGACGTACACCTCGCCGCGCAGCGCGGCCCGCAGGTCCGCGACGAGCGGGATGCCGCGCCGGTCGTCCAGCCTCCGGTAGGCGACGGCCCCGGCGACCAGCGCGAGGACGGCGGCGATCAGCAGCGCGGCCATCGAGCCGTCGAGGTCGTAGCCGTCGCCGACGTCGATCCGGTGCGAGCCGAGCGCGCCCGCGACCGCCGGGACGGCCGCGACCGAGACCAGCACCACGACGAGCGCGATCGACCGCAGGAACGCGCGCGGCCGGTCGGCCCCGGATTCGTCGCCGGGCCCGCGGACGGCCGCGGACGCGGTGGACCAGGCGGCCCCGGCGGCGACGCCGAGGAACGCCGTCACGAACGCCACGACGACGAGGTTCCGCACGAGCGCGGCCACGACCAGCAGCAGCGCGGCGGCGATCACCGCGAGGCCGAGGAGCCGGCGGCGGCTGAACGGGCCGAGGACGCGCGGGCCGAGGAACAGGCCGGACGCCAGCCCGGCGGCCAGCCCGGTGAGGACGGCGCCGTAGCCCGCGTCCCCGCCGCCCAGCTCGCCCGCGTGCACCCGCGCGACGGCGGCGACCGCGCTCGCGGCGAGCGCCGCGCCGCCGATCGCCAGGCCGAGGCCGCGGCCCGCGCGGTCGAGCCCGGTGCCCTGGAAGAGCAGCTTGAGCGGCGCCGGAACCGTGATCGGCTCCGTCGCCGGGACCTCCCTGACCAGCGCCGTCAGCGCGGCCGAGACGGCGAACACCACCGCGGTCGCGTACAGCGGGAGGTCGGCGCGGTGCGACGCTCCGAGCGCCGCGTTCGCGATCACCGCGAGCAGCGCGAACGCCAGTGCGGCGAACGGCGCGGGCCCGAACGCGGCGCGGGCCGCCGAGCGGCGCGCGCCGGCGCGCAGGTCGTCCTCCGGGGCGCCGCGCGCCACCACGGCCCCGCCCGCGGAGGCGCTCACGGTCGCGTCCGAGACCAGCGCCGGGAGCCCCGCGGCCGCCGCCGGCGTCCACAGCAGCGACAGGCAGCCGACCAGGAACGCGGCGGCCAGCGTCCACGGCAGCGCGTCCACCAGCGGCACCGTCAGGACGACCACGAACCGCAGCCCGTCCGCGATCAGCAGCGCCAGCCGCCGGTCGATCCGGTCGGCGAGCGCGCCCGCGAGCGGCGCGAGCAGCACCGCCGGGAGCACGAGCAGGGCCAGCACGCCGCCGACCGCCCGCAGCCGGGCCCCGGTGTCGTCCTCCGGCAGCACCGCCATCGCCGACAGCGCCGGGACCGCGAGCCATTGGCCCAGGCCGGACACCGACAGCGCGAGCCGTAGCCGCCGGAACGTCCCCGCCGCGGCGGAGAGCGACGTGGCACCCGGCTGCGGCGCGGCGGGGTGCGGCCGGGTGGCGTCCGTTCTGGTCATGTCGGTCAGGGTATCGGCGCGAATGTCGTTATGAGCCGGACTTTGCAGAGGTGCGGCGGCGGGTCGGCGTCTTCTTCTTCCCGCCGCCCGCGGCCACCTTCTCACGCCGTTCCGCGAGCAGTTCCGCGGCGCGCTGGATCGTGATGGACTCGACCTCGTCGCCCTTGCGCAGGCTGGCGTTCGTCTCGCCATCGGTGACGTACGGGCCGAACCGGCCCTCCTTCACCACCACCGGCTTGTCGCTCGCCGGGTCCTTGCCGAGCTCGCGCAGCGGCGCCGCCGCGGCGGCCCGCCGGCCCCGCTGCTTCGGCTGCGCCAGCAGCTCCTTCGCCTGCTCCAGCGTGACGGTGAAGAGCTCCTCCTCCGACCCGAGCGAGCGGCTGTCGGTGCCCTTCTTGATGTACGGCCCGAACCGGCCGTTCTGCGCCGTCACCGGCTCGCCGTCCAGCTCGCCCAGCGTCCGGGGCAGCGACAGCAGCTTCAGCGCGTCGTCCAGCGTGATCGTGTCCAGCGACATCGACTTGAACAGCGAGCCCGTGCGCGGCTTCGGCGCGTCGGCCTTCTTCGTGCGCTTCTTCTTCTCGCCCTCGGCCGGCGGCGCGGCCTCGGGCAGGATCTCGGTGACGTACGGGCCGAACCGCCCCGACTTCGCCACGATCATGTGCCCGGTCTCGGGGTCGACGCCCAGCTCCCGGTCGCCGCTCGGCTGCGCGAGCAGCTCCTCGGCCTTCTCCGCCGTCAACTCGTCCGGCGCGATGTCGTCGGGGATGTTGACCCGCTCGCCGTCCCGGTCCAGGTACGAGCCGTACCGGCCGACCCGGACCACGATGTCGGAGCCCTTCACCGGGAACGAGCTGATCCCCTTGGCGTCGATGTCCCCGATGTCCTCGGTGAGCTCCTTCAGCCCCTCTTCGCCGTTGTCGCCGAAGTAGAACCGGGTCAGCCACCGGACGCGCTCGGCCTCGCCGCGGGCGATCTCGTCGAGACCGTCCTCCATGTGCGCGGTGAAGTCGTAGTCGACCAGGTTGCCGAAGTGCTGCTCCAGCAGGTTCACCACGGCGAACGCCAGGAACGACGGGACGAGCGCCGTGCCCTTCTTGAACACGTAGCCGCGGTCCAGGATCGTCCCGATGATCGAGGCGTAGGTGGACGGGCGGCCGATCTCCCGCTCCTCCAGCTCCTTGACCAGGCTCGCCTCGGTGTAGCGGGCCGGCGGGCGGGTCGAGTGGCCCTCGGCGTCCACCGCGTTCGCCGACAGCGGGTCGCCCTGCTCCAGGTTCGGCAGCCGCCGCTCCTGGTCGTCGCGGTCGGTGGACGGGTCGTCCGCGCTCTCCACGTACGCCTTGAGGAACCCGTGGAAGGTGATCGTCTTACCGGTCGCACCGAACTCGGCCAGCTCGTTCTGCGTGGACGTGCCCGTCACCCGGATCGACACCGAGCGGCCCGCCGCGTCCTTCATCTGCGACGCGATCGTCCGCTTCCAGATCAGCTCGTACAGCCGGAACTGGTCGCCGGACAGGCCCGTCTCGGCGGGCGTCCGGAAGCTGTCGCCCGCGGGGCGGATCGCCTCGTGCGCCTCCTGCGCGTTCTTCACCTTCGACTGGTAGACGCGCGGCTTGTCCGGCACGTACTCGCCGCCGAACAGGGTCGCGGCCTGCCGCCGCGCCGCCGTGATCGCCGTCTCCGACAGCGTGATCGAGTCGGTTCGCATGTAGGTGATGAAGCCGTTCTCGTACAGCTTCTGCGCCACCGACATCGTGTACTTCGCGGAGAAGCCCAGCTTGCGGCTGGCCTCCTGCTGCAACGTGGTCGTCCGGAACGGCGGGTACGGCTTGCGCGTGTACGGCTTGGACTCGACCGACTTGACCTCGTACGGCCTGCCGCGCAGCCGGTCGGCCAGCGCGCGCGCCGACGGCTCGTCCAGGTGCAGCGCGTCCTTCGTCTTCAGCGTGCCGTCGGACGCGAAGTCGCGGCCCTGCGCGACCCGCTTGCCGTCGACGGAGACGAGCCCGGCCTTGAACGCCTTGGGCTCATCCTCCTTGCCGGTGTCGAACTCGGCGAGGATGTCCCAGTAGTGCGCCGGGACGAAAGCGATGCGCTCGCGCTCACGCTCCACCACCAGCCGCGTCGCCACCGACTGCACCCGGCCCGCCGACAGCTTCGGCATGACCTTCTTCCACAGGACCGGGCTGACCTCGTAGCCGTACAGGCGGTCCAGGACGCGGCGCGTCTCCTGCGCGTTCACCAGCGGCATGTTCAGCTGGCGCGGGTTCGCGGCGGCGCGCTGGATCGCGTCCTTGGTGATCTCGTTGAAGACCATCCGGTGCACGGGGACCTTGGGGTTCAGGACCTCCTGGAGGTGCCAGGCGATCGCCTCGCCCTCCCGGTCCTCGTCCGTCGCGAGGAAGAGCTCGTCGGCCTCCGCCAGCAGCTTCTTGAGCTTGGCGACCTGCTGCCTCTTGTCGGAGTTGACCACGTACAGCGGCTCGAAGTCGTGCTCGACGTTCACGCCGAGCTTCGCCCACGGCTCGCCCTTGTACTTGGCCGGCACCTCCGAGGCGCTCCCGGGCAGATCCCGGATATGGCCGATACTGGACTCCACGATGTAGCCACGGCCCAGGTAACCCGCGATCGTCTTCGCCTTCGCAGGCGACTCGACGATCACCAGGCGCGTTCCGGCGCCGTTCGCCCGGCCACTCTTCGCAGTGCCGTTCTTGGCTGGCACAGTCGCTCCAACCTCGCTGTCTGGTCTTCTAGCTCACACTCTTCTTACACAGGCTTCCTACAACGTCGCATCATGGCGGGTTCATGCCCGGATGCCCCACTGCCGCCCCTTCGGTTCCGCTCCGCCCGCGGCGGGCGCAACTCTCATCCGCCGCTCGCCTCCGGACAGGATGACATGCCGCCACCACCCGTGCGGACCGGGCCGCCCACCGTACGATGCACAACACCCGGTCCACCAAGTAATAATGGTCGCAATGGTGCAGTACACCTACCTCGTCCTGTCACTGCCGGCCGGCACCACGCGTGACACCGCCCGGCAGATCCTGACCGAGCACGCCGAACACGGCGGCTGGGAGATCGATCGGTTGCGCCTCTACCCGGACGGCCGCCGCCGTATTCAACTGCGCCGCAAGGTCATCCGGGCCGTCCGCACGTTCTGACCGCCCCGCCGGGCGTTCCGGCCGTTCCGGCCGATCGCGGAGGTTCGCTCCGTTTCCCCCGTTCCCGGTGATCAGGGGCCGTTCGCGGCGGGTCCGCCGAGTCTCGGACGGATCGTAGCACTACGTACGAATGCTATGACGTCCCGTAATCATAGTCGCCGGGCGGCGTGCTCGGACCGGCGTCCGGAAATGGCTTCGCCCGCCCCGGACCGCGCCTCCGGGACGGGCGAAGCGTTCGTGGACGGGGCGGGCCGGGGGGGGGGGGTGAACCCCCCGCCGGCCCCCCCCGGCCGCGCGGCCCCCCCCCCGCCGCTCGACCTCGCGCTGCTGGAGGCGCAGGGGACGGTGCTCGCCGAGCCCG
>NZ_JBEPCJ010000160.1:0-12991 GCF_040299565.1 Spirillospora sp. NPDC000708 | reverse complement strand
CCGTGCCGTGTGCGTAAAAATACTTAGAGCTTTTCTGACACGGCCGCGCGGGGTACCTCGGACCCCGCCTCCGAGTAGACCTCCGCCGACGCGGCGGCGCCCCGTCCCATCCGGGACGGGGAGATGCTGCTGGAGGTGGAGAACCTCGGCAAGCACTTCCCCGTCACCGCGGGGCTGCTGCGCCGGCAGGTCGCGGCGGTGAAGGCCGTCGACGGCGTGTCGTTCTCGGTCCGCAAGGGCGAGACCCTCGGCCTGGTGGGGGAGTCGGGCTGCGGCAAGTCCACCACCGGCCGGATGATCATGCGGCTGCTGGACCCGAGCTTCGGCAAGATCACCTTCGAGGGGCAGGACATCACCACGATGTCCCAGGGGCGGCTGCGGCCGCTCCGCCGCGACCTCCAGATGATCTTCCAGGACCCGTACTCGTCGCTGAACCCCCGCAAGACGGTCGGCGCGATCGTCGGGGCCCCGTTCCGGCTGCAGAACATCGCCACCGAGAACGGGGTGAAGAAGGCCGTCCAGGAGATCCTGGAGCTGGTCGGCCTCAACCCCGAGCACTACAACCGGTACCCGCACGAGTTCTCCGGCGGCCAGCGCCAGCGCATCGGGATCGCCCGCACGCTGGCGCTCAAGCCGAAGCTGATCGTCGCGGACGAGCCGGTGTCGGCCCTGGACGTGTCGGTGCAGGCGCAGGTCGTCAACCTGCTGGAGGACCTGCAGGACGAGCTCGACCTCACCTACGTGGTGATCGCGCACGACCTGTCGGTCGTCCGGCACATCTCCGACCGGGTCGCCGTCATGTACCTCGGCAAGATCGTCGAGATCGCGGACCGCAACGACCTGTACGAGCGGCCCATGCACCCGTACACCAACGCGCTGCTGTCGGCGGTTCCGGTCCCGGACCCGAGCCAGCGCGGCGAGCGGCAGCGGATCCGGCTGCAGGGCGACGTGCCGAGCCCCCTCGACCCGCCGCCCGCGTGCCGGTTCCACACCCGCTGCTGGAAGGCGCAGGACATCTGCAAGCAGGTCGAGCCGCCGCTGATCGAGCTCAGCCACGGCCACCAGGCCGCGTGCCACTTCCCGGAGAACACCACCGTGTCGGCGACCGACGAGGTCGCGAAGGCCGCGGTGGCGCCGGGGACCGCGCCGGCCGCCGAGTCCGACGCCGAGACCGGCGAGTAGGCCCCGGCCGCAGGACCGCCCTCGGGCGCGCCTCCGGCACGCCGAAGCCCCGGCCCCCGCACAGGGGGACCGGGGCTTCGTCATTCCCCCGCTCGGCAGCCGCCCCTGACACCGGAGCGGTCGTCTCCAGAGCGTCGTCTCCAGAGCAGCGACCCTCTGCCTTCCGTCACGCGGCACCGGTGCTGGTCGACGCTGGCCGCTCGCGGCGTCCTCGCTCTTGGCGTCCTCACTCGTGGCGTTCTCGCGACACGGCGAAGCCCCGGCCCCCCGCTGAAGGGGGCCGGGGCTTCGGGACGGGAGCCGCCGGTCAGTCCGTGGAGATGGCCTTCAGCACGTCCATCCGACCGGCGCGCCACGCCGGCCACAGCGCCGCCAGCACACCGATCACCGCGGCGACCACCAGGTACACCGCCAGCGTCCCGTACGGCACCGCCAGCACACCGAGCCCCTGGCCCTTCAGCGCGTTCTGCAGCGCCGCCCCGAACGCCACGCCGATGCCCATCCCGAGCACGGCGCCGAACACCGCGATCACGATCGACTCGACCCGGATCATCCGCCGCAGCTGGCGGCGGCTGATGCCGATCGCCCGCAGCAGCCCGATCTCCCGGGTCCGCTCGATCACCGACAGCGCCAGCGTGTTGACGACCCCGACCGCCGCGATGATCACCGACATGGCCAGCAGGATCGACAGGAACGTCACGAACCCGTCCACCTGCTTGCGGGCGTCCTTCTTCAGCGACGACTGGTCCGACACCTTCAGGTTCGGGTACGCCTTCAGCGCCGACTCGATCGACGCCTTCGTCGCCGCGTCCGTCTTCGCCGCGTTCACCAGCACCGCGTCCACCGACGGCCGCACCGTGTGCCGCAGGTACACCTGCTCCGAGACGATCCGGCCGCCGATCAGGTCGCTCTTCTCGAAGATCCCCGTCACCTTCAGCTGCTCGGTCCTGCCGTCCGGGAACAGCGCCGGCACCGTCGACCCGACCCGCCAGCCGTTGTCCTTGGCGGTCGACTCGTTCACCATCAGCCCGCCCGCGCCGATCGCGGTGCTGCCCGACACCATCTTCAGCCGCGCCGCCTTGGCGATCACACCGACGTCGCCGGACATGTACGTGCCGCGCTTCCCGGCGATCTTCGCGGTGCCCTCGTAGGTCGGCGACGCCGACTCCACCCCCGCCGCCGCCTTGATCTTCTGCGTGGCGTCCGCGGTGATGTCGCCGCCGGTGGCCTGCACGAGGTAGTCCGCGCCGAACTGCGCGTCCACCTGCTCGTCGATCGACGCGCGCATCGTCGCGCCCAGCACGTTCACCGTGGTGATCAGCGCCAGGCCGATCATCAGCGCCGCGGCGGTCGCGGCGGTGCGGCGGGGGTTGCGCAGCGCGTTCTGCCGGGCGAGCCGGCCCGGCGCGCCCATCAGCCGCGCGAACGGCCACCCGAGCACCTTCACCACCGGCACGCTGATCACCGGCGCGAGCATCGCGACCCCGATGAACACCGCGAACGCGCCCCCGCCGACCGGCACCGCCGGGTTCCCGCCGCCGCCGGCCAGGCCCACCGCGATGAGGCCCGCGCCGATCAGCGTCAGCAGCGACCCGAGCGCGACCCGGATCCGCAGCGTCCGCTGCGGCAGCGCCACGTCGTCGCGCATCGCCGCGACCGGCGGGATCTTCGCCGCGCGCCGCGCCGGGAAGTACGCCGACACCACCGTCACCACGATCCCGACGACGTACGACCAGACCACCGGCGTGAGGGTGAACGTCAGCCCGCCCGAGCCGGCGTCGCCCATCTGCGTCTGCAGCAAGGCCGCCAGGCCCGCGCCGGCCGCCAGGCCCAGCGTCGACCCGACGACCCCGACCGCGACCGCCTCACCGATCACCGCCCGCGTCACCTGCGGGCGGGCCGCGCCGATCGCGCGCAGCAGCGCCAGCTCCCGGGTCCGCTGCGCCACCAGCATCGAGAACGTGTTGAAGATGATGAACGCCCCGACGAAGATCGAGATCAGCGCGAACGCCAGCAGGAACGTGCGGAAGAACCCCATGATCTGCGCGACGTCGCTCTTGTTCTCGTCGCGCATCTTCGTGCCGGTGACGGCCTCCACGCCGTTCGGCAGCACCTTGGCGACCCGGTCCCGCAGCTGCGTCTCCGACGGGCCGGTGGTGCCCATCTCGATGTCGCTGAAGTAGCCGGGCTTCAGCATCAGCCGCTGCGCCGTCGGGGTGTCGAACGCGGTGACGCTCGCGCCCATCAGGTTCCCGGTGTCGATCAGCCCGACGAGCCGCATCCGCTGCGGCGGCCCCGACGACACGACCCCGACGGTGTCGCCGACCGCCAGTCTCCCCTTCTTCGCGGTCTCCGCGTCGATGATCACCTCGCCGGGCCCGTGCGGCACCCGGCCCGTCTTCAGGTCGAACGACCCGTCGGCGTTCCAGTTCGTGCCGAGCTGCGGCGGGCCCTGCCCGCCCGAGCCCACGATCTTCCCGTCGCGGCCCACGACGGCCGCGTACCCGTTCACGTTGCCCTGCGGGTCCTTCACCCCGTCGACGCCCTTCAGCGCCGTCAGGACCGACGCCGGCACCGGCTGCGCCGCCTGCCCGTCGTTCTCGCCGCCGACGACCTTCTTGGCCCGCACGTCCACGGCGACGTTCTTGCCGACCCGGCTGAACAGGTCGTCGAACTGCTTGTTCATCGTGTCGGTGAAGATCAGCGTGCCGGCCACGAACGCCACGCCGAGGATCACCGCGACGGCCGTCAGCACCAGCCTGATCTTGTGCGCCGCCAGGTTGCGGAGCGTGACCTTGCCCATCATCGCGCCGCGACCCCCGGCCCGTGCCCGCCCGGCGCGGCGGCCGGGCGGCCCGCCGTCTCGAAGCCCTTCATCCGCTCCAGCACCCGCTCGGCGGTCGGCCCGGTCATCGTGTCGACGATCTGCCCGTCCGTCAGGAACAGCACCTGGTCGGCGTACGCCGCCGCGGACGGGTCGTGCGTCACCATCACGATCGTCTGCCCCATCCGGGTGACCGAGTCGCGCAGGAACGACAGCACCTCCGCGCCGGACCGCGAGTCCAGGTTCCCGGTCGGCTCGTCCGCGAAGATGATCTCCGGCTGGGACGCCAGCGCCCGCGCGCACGCCACCCGCTGCTGCTGCCCGCCCGACAGCTCCGTCGGCCGGTGCTTCAGCCGCGGCCGCAGCCCCACGGTGTCGATCACCTCGTCCACCCACGCCCGGTCGGCCCTCCGGCCCGCGATGTCCATCGGCAGCGTGATGTTCTCCAGCGCCGTCAGCGTCGGGACCAGGTTGAACGCCTGGAAGATGAACCCGATCTTGTCGCGGCGCAGCCGGGTCAGCTGCTTGTCCTTCAGCCCCGTCAGCTCGGTGTCGCCGATGAAGACCTGCCCGGAGTCCACCGAGTCCAGCCCCGCCATGCAGTGCATCAGCGTGGACTTCCCGGAACCCGAGGGGCCCATGATCGCGGTGAACCGGCCGCGGGGGATCCCCACGGTCACCGAGTCGAGCGCGACCACCCGGGCGTCGCCGCGCCCGTACACCTTGGCGATCTGATGGGCCCGTGCGGCGAAGTCGCCCGCCCCGGGCGCGGAGTGCGCGTCAGCGGTCGATGGGGCGGTGTTCGTCACGTGAACTCCCCTGTGTGAGTGGATGAGGTGGAAAACGAACTGCTGCGGACCGCGATTCGTCCCCCGGCGGCCCACCACACAGAACAGTAGAAGTCCGACCGCCTCCGGAGATGCACCCCAGGAATGGACTTACCACTCCATCCGTGGCAGGAGACGCGCGACCCGCGTCGTCCTACCGGAGTAGGGGACCGGCCGGCGAAAGAGGGGGCGGCTCAGGGACGCCCCCTGACCCCGCACCCACCGGATACCGCCCCACCAGCCCGGACACCACCCGCACGCCCTCAGGGACGACCCCTTCCGGCGCGGCCGGGAAAAGCCGCCGCCGGGGCCGCCGCACCGCCCGCGATCAGCCCTGCCCCGGGCGGCTCAACCCGGTCTCGTACGCGTACACCACCGCCTGGACCCGGTCCCGCAGCCCCAGCTTCGCCAGCACGTTTCCGACATGGGTCTTCACCGTCGTCTCGCTCACCACGAGCTCCGCGGCGATCTCCGCGTTCGACTGGCCCCGCGCCACGTGCGCCAGCACCTCCCGCTCCCGGGCCGTCAACGTGTCCAGCCCCGGCGGCGGCGCCGCGTCCCGCACCGCCGGCAGCCGCGTCGCGAACCGGTCCAGCAGCCGCCGCGTCACGCTCGGCGCCACGATCGCGTCGCCCTCCGCCACGATCCGGATCGCCTGCACCAGATCCTCCGGCGGCGAGTCCTTCAGCAGGAACCCGCTCGCCCCCGCCCGCACCGCCTCGATCACGTACTCGTCCAGATCGAACGTCGTCAGGATCAGCACCTTCGGATCGTGCGACGCCGCGCCCTCCCGGATGATCCGCCGGGTCGCCTCGATCCCGTCGACCCCCGGCATCCGGATGTCCATCAGCACCACGTCCGGCAGCAGCGACCGCGTCATCTCCACCGCCGCCGCGCCGTCCCCGGCCTCGCCGACCACCGCGACGTCCGCCTCGGCCTCCAGGATCAGCCGGAACCCCGTCCGCAGCAACGGCTGATCATCGACGAGCAGCACCCGCACCGCGCTCACCCGGCCACCCCGCTTGCGTCCATCGTCCCCGCTCCTCGCCTCGCACCGGCCACCGTCACCCTATGCCCTCCCCGCCCCGGCGGCGGCCCCCGCAGCGCCTCCGCGGCGGCCTCGCGACCGCCACGCCCCAGGCGGGATCGAGCGCCTCGCGAACCGCCCACCCCGAGCGGCCCCACCGCTCACGCCTCCAGCGGGAACCGCGCCCGCACCCCGAACCCCCCGCCGACCCGCGGCCCGATCCGCAACTCGCCCCCGTACAGCGCCACCCGCTCGTACATCCCCACCAGCCCGTGCCCCGGATTGTCCGTCCCGTCCGCCACGATCGTCGCCGTGCCCCGACCGTCGTCCTCGATCTCCACCGTCAGATCCGCGTCCGTGTAGTACAGCCGCACCCACGCCCGCGCCTGCGCCCCCGCATGCTTCAACGTGTTCGTCAGCGCCTCCTGGATCAACCGGAACGCCGCCACGTCCACCCCCGGCGACGGCGTCCGCGCCTCCCCCTCGATCCACAACTGCACCGACAACCCCGTCTCCCGCACATGGTCCAGCAACTCCCCGAGATCCCCCAGACCCGGCTGCGGCGCCAGCTCCCGCCCCGCCTGGTCGGCGTCCCGCTCCGTCCGCAGCACGCCCACGATCCGCCGCATCTCGCTCAGCGCCGTCCGCCCGACCTCCTCGATCGTCGACATCGCCTCCCGCGCGCTCCCCGGATCCCGGTCGATGATCCGCCGCGCCGCCCCCGCCTGCACCGTCATCACGCTCACATGGTGCGCCACCACGTCGTGCAGCTCCCGCGCGATCCGCGACCGCTCCTCGATCCGCGCCGCCCGCGCGTCCGTCCCCCGCGCCCGCTCCAGCCGCGCCGCCCGATCCTCCAGCTCCGCGAAATACGCCCGCCGCAACCGCAGGTTCCGGCCCAGCACCCACACCCCCGCCACCAGCGCGCAGTCGCTCACCAGCACCACCGGCGACGTCCCCACCGGCAGCATCACCAGCGACACCAGGAACGACACGAACCCCGCCACGCCCCCCAGCGCGCTCTGCGCCAGCCCCCGGTGCGCCGCCAGGCTGTACACCGCGATCAGGAACGACATCACGTCCGGCACCGACGGCGGATACCCCCACACCGTCAGCGTCAGCTCGCCCGCCACGACCACCAGCAGCACCGGCAGCGGATGACGGCGCCGCCACACCAGCGCCATCGTCACCACCACGACGATCAGCCCGTTGACCGCGTCCGGCGCCCGGAACGCCGCGTAGTCACCGCTCTCCGGGAAGTCCTGCAGGTACATCTGCGGCAGACCCACCAGCAGCAGCCCGGCCGCGAGCAACGCGTCCGCCGCCTGCGGACGCGCCTGCAGCCAGGCACGAAAAGTACGAAGACCACGGATGCGGGGTGACACGACTATCACCCTAGGAGGTCACAGCAGGTCGCGACCCCTCCTGCGCGCGGATCCGCGATCCTCCCCAAGGATGACCCCGCACGCCGCCTCTCCGCCCCGCGGCGGCCGGGCCCCTCCGCCCCGCGGCGCCCGGAACCCCGCACCGCTACAGGTCGTCGCGCTCCCGCACCGCGCCGCCCTCCGCCGCACCCTCCAGATCCGCCGGAGACGGACGCCGCACCGGAACCGCGGGCAGCGGCGGGGGAGTGCCCCCGAACTCCGGACACCGCTCCTTGTGATCGCACCAATCGCACAACCGGCTCGTCCGCGGCCGCCACTCACCCGAATCCATCGCCCGCCGGATCGCCTGCCACAGAGCCTCCACCTTCCGCTCCGTCGCCCGCAGATCCCGCTCGTCCGGCTCGTACCGCAGCACCTCGCCGTTCCCCAAATACATCAACTGCAGCAACCGCGGCACCCGCCCCTGCAACCGCCACAGCACCAGCGCATAGAACTTCATCTGGAACAGCGCCCGCGCCTCGAAATCCGCCCGCGGCGCCGTCCCCGTCTTGTAGTCCACGATCCGCACGTCCCCCGACGGCGCCACGTCCACCCGGTCGATGTACCCCCGCAGCTTCAACCCCGAATCCAGCACCGTCTCCACGAACAGCTCGCGCTCCGCCGGCTCCAGCCGACGCGGATCCTCCAGCGTGAAGTACCGCTCCACCATCCGCTCCGCCTGCGTCAGCCACTCCGCCCGCTCGGCCTCCCCGGCCTCGCCGTCCCCGAACAGCCCGCCCAGCTCCGGCTCCGCCGACAGCAGCCGCTCCCACTGCGGCCCCAGCAGCTCCAGCGCCGCCCCCACCGTCCGCCCGCCCGCCGGCAGGTCGTACAGCCGCTCCAGCACCGCGTGCACCAGCGTCCCCCGCACCGCCGCCGGCGACGGCCGCTCCGGAAGCCGATCGATCACCCGGAACCGGTACAGCAGCGGACACGTCATGAAATCACCCGCCCGCGACGGCGACAGCGACCCCACCACCTCCACCCCGCCCCCACCCCGCGGAGACGGAACGGACACCTCACCACCGGTCTCGGTCGTCGTCATGGCACAGCAGCGTAGGCGACGCCCCCGACGAAATCCCGCACCCCCGCGCACCCGCCGGGATCACCCGCCCACCCGCCGAGATCACCGCGCACCGCCACCCCGACCCGCCCCAACGGGGCCGTAGCATCGGATACGTGACCAACACCGCGCCCCCGACCCAGGGCAAGACGCCCGCCGGCGACCCCGGCCCCCGCAAAGGCGGCCCCGACGCCCGGCCCGGCCTCTACATGGGCCGCCCCTTCGGCGTCCCCGTCTACGTCTCGCCCAGCTGGTTCCTGGTCGCCCTCCTCGTCACGGTCATGTTCGAAGGCCAGGTCAACGGCGTCATCGACCGCCCCCTCAGCTACCTCGTCGCCTTCGCCTACGCCGTCCTGCTCTACGGCTCCGTCTTCGTCCACGAACTCAGCCACGCCGTCACCGCCCGCGTCCTCGGCCTCCCCGTCCGCTCCGTCACCCTCCACATCCTCGGCGGCGAGACCTCCATCGAACGCGAGGCCGCCACCCCCGGCCGCGAATTCCTCATCGCCTTCGCCGGCCCCCTCGTCAACCTCGTCCTGGCCGGCCTCGGCCTCCTCGCCCACGCCGTCCTCCCCCTCCCCGACGTCGCCCTCCTCCTCATCGACGCCCTCACCTTCGCCAACCTCCTCGTCGGCGTCTTCAACCTGCTGCCCGGCCTCCCCCTCGACGGCGGACGCCTCGTCCGCGCCGCCGTCTGGAAGGCCACCGGCCACAGCCGCAGCGGCGCCATCGTCGCCGGCTGGATCGGCCGCGCCGTCGCCGTCGCCTGCCTCATCGCCGGCGCCTACCTCGCCACCTACCGCACCGGCGGCGGCACCGGCGGCATCGGCTGGCTCGCCCTCCTGTGGTCCGCCCTCGTCGCCTCCTTCATCTGGGTCGGCGCCACCCAGGCCATCCGCGCCGAACGCTTCCGCGACCGCGTCCCCCTGCTGTCCGCCCGCCGCCTCGCCCGCCGCGCCACCCTCGTCACCGCCGACACCCCCCTCGCCGAGGCCATCCGCCGCGCCCACGCCGACCAGGCCGGCGCCCTCGTCATCGCCGACCACGACGGCAACCCCCAGGCCCTCGTCAGCGAGAAGGCCGTCACCGCCACCCCCGAGCACCGCCGCCCCTGGATCACCGTCGGCGAGCTGTCCCGCGGCCTCGAACCCGACCTCGCCCTCCCCGCCGACCTCGCCGGCGAGGACCTCATCACCGCCCTCCGCCGCAACCCCGCCTCCGAATACCTCCTCACCGAACCCGACGGCCGCGTCTACGGCGTCCTCGCCGTCACCGACGTCGACCGCGCCTTCGCCGGCGTCTGACCACCCCGCCCACCCGGCGCCGACGGCCCGCCCCCACGGCCCGCCCCACCAGCCCGCCCCGCCCGGACGGACGGCCTGAGCTCCACCCGCCCGGCGCTAGCCTTGACCACCATGAGCGAACCCCGGCCCACCGAGCCCGCACCGTCCACCGGCCGCATCCCGCACGGCCCGTTCCGGCCCGGAGACCAGGTTCAGCTCACCGACCCCAAAGGCCGCATCAACACCATCACCCTCCAGCCCGGCAAGCTCTACCACTCGCACAAGGGCTCCGTCCCCCACGACGACATCATCGGCAGCCCCGAAGGCACCGTCTACCGCTCCAGCGGCGGAGTCGAATACCTCGCCTTCCGCCCCCTCCTCGCCGACTTCGCCGTCCGCATGCCCCGCGGCGCCGCCGTCGTCTACCCCAAGGACGCCGCCCAGATCGTCGCCATGGCCGACATCTTCCCCGGCGCCCGCGTCATCGAGGCCGGCGCCGGCTCCGGCGCCCTCAGCTGCTTCCTCCTGCGCGCCGTAGGCGAACACGGCCTCGTCTCCTCCTACGAGCGCCGCCCCGACTTCGCCGACATCGCCCGCGCCAACGTCGAGAAGTTCTTCGGCGGCCCCCACCCCTCCTGGCGCCTCACCGTCGGCTCCCTCGAGGGCGCCCTCACCGAGACCGAGGCCGACCGCGTCGTCCTCGACATGCTCGCCCCCTGGGAGACCCTCGACGCCGTCGCCAAGGCCCTCATCCCCGGCGGCATGGTCTGCGCCTACATCGCCACCACCACCCAGATGTCCCGCGTCGTCGAGGACCTGCGCGCCCACGGCGCCTTCGCCGAGCCCTACGCCTTCGAGACCCTCCTGCGCTCCTGGCACGTCGACGGCCTCGCCGTCCGCCCCGACCACCGCATGGTCGGCCACACCGGCTTCCTCGTCACCGCCCGCCGCCTCGCCGACGGCGTCACCCCGCCCGCCCGCCGCCGGCGCCCCGCCAAGGGCGCCCACCCCGTCCCCGAGACACCCGCCGCAACCCCCGAGACACCCGCGTCCACCCCCGAGACGCCCGCCGAATCCTGACCCCTCCCGGGCCGCCCCGCCCGCGGAACTTCGCAAAACACCCGCCTCGCAGACGAGCGCACTGCGACGGGCTTGCAATAAGCACAGCGACACGCCGTGTGCCACCCCACACACCCCGAAATCGACAAACCCTCCACCCCGACACGCCCCCACACCCAAAACCCCAGGTCCGCGCAGCACAACACCACCACCAACACCACCCCCGGCCCGCCCCCCGAACACCACCCGAACCACACCCGCACGACACGAGTACCGAATGGGCAGGTTACGGAAGCCCTCCAGATAGGTAGGGTCTCAGTAGGTCGTCGGCTCTCTTCGTGAGGAGGTGACGGGGCGTGGCCGCTCGTGACGATGCTGGGGCGCGCAGGGCGCAGCACGACAAGGAGGTCAGGGACCTCCAAACGCAGATCTCCTTCCTGGAGGAGGAGATCTCCGTGCTGCGCCGCAAGCTCGCGGAATCCCCGCGCCAAGTACGTGTCCTGGAAGAACGCCTCCATGAGGCACAAGCGAACCTGGCCGCCGTAACCGGCCAGAACGAGCGACTCGTAGCGACCCTCAAAGAGGCTCGCGAACAGATCGTGGCGCTCAAGGAGGAGGTCGACAGGCTCGCGCAACCACCCTCCGGATTCGGGGTCTTCCTCGAATCCCGAGACGACGGAACCGTCGACATCTTCACCGGCGGACGCAAGCTGCGCGTCAACGTCAGCCCCGCCGTCGACGTCGACGAACTCCAACGCGGCCAGGAGGTCATGCTCAACGAGGCCCTCAACGTCGTCGAAGCGCTCAAGTTCGAAGAGCAGGGCGAGGTCGTCATGCTCAAGGAGCTCTTCGACGACGGCGAACGCGCCCTCGTGATCGCGCACGCCGACGAGGAACGCGTCATCAAGCTCGCCGAACCGCTCCGCGGAGTACCCCTCCGCGCCGGCGACTCCCTGATGCTCGAACCCCGCTCCGGCTACGCCTACGAGAAGATCCACAAGGCCGAGGTCGAAGAACTCGTCCTCGAAGAGGTCCCCGACATCTCCTACGAGGAGATCGGCGGACTCGGCTCGCAGATCGAGATGATCCGCGACGCCGTCGAGCTGCCCTACCTGCACGCCGACCTGTTCCGCGAGCACAAGCTCCGGCCGCCCAAGGGCGTCCTCCTCTACGGACCGCCCGGATGCGGCAAGACCCTCATCGCCAAGGCCGTCGCCAACAGCCTCGCCAAGAAGGTCGCCGAACAGACCGGCAAGGAGGGCAAGAGCTTCTTCCTCAACATCAAGGGCCCCGAACTCCTCAACAAGTACGTCGGCGAGACCGAACGGCACATCCGCCTGGTCTTCCAACGGGCCCGTGAGAAGGCCTCCGCCGGAACCCCGGTCATCGTCTTCTTCGACGAGATGGACTCCATCTTCCGCACCCGCGGATCCGGCGTCTCCTCCGACGTCGAGAACACCATCGTCCCGCAGCTGCTCAGCGAGATCGACGGCGTCGAGGGGCTGGAGAACGTCATCGTCATCGGCGCCTCCAACCGCGAGGACATGATCGACCCCGCGATCCTGCGGCCCGGCCGCCTCGACGTCAAGATCAAGATCGAGCGGCCCGACGCCGAAGCCGCCAAGGACATCTTCTCCAAGTACATCCTCAGCGGCCTCCCGCTGCACCCCGACGACCTCAAGGAGCACGGCGGCTCCGAAGAGGCCACCGTCGAGGCCATGATCCAGCGGACCGTCGAGCGCATGTACACCGAGAGCGAGGAGAACCGCTTCCTCGAGGTCACCTACGCCAACGGCGACAAGGAAGTCCTCTTCTTCAAGGACTTCAACTCCGGCGCCATGATCCAGAACATCGTCGACCGCGCCAAGAAGATGGCCATCAAGCAGTTCCTCGACACCGGCCAGAAGGGCCTGCGCGTCAACCACCTCCTCGCCGCCTGCGTCGACGAGTTCAGCGAGAACGAGGACCTGCCCAACACCACCAACCCCGACGACTGGGCTCGCATCTCCGGCAAGAAGGGCGAACGGATCGTCTACATCCGCACCCTCGTCTCCGGAACCAAGGGCGCCGAAGCCGGCCGGTCCATCGACACCGTCGCCAACACCGGCCAGTACCTGTAATCCGCACCACACGAACGGCCACGCGGCGGCCGCCCCCACCACGGGGCGGCCCCCGCCGGCCGGTCCCCACCCCCCCCACCACCCCCGGATGGCGCCGCACAATCCCCACCCCCGCCGCCCCCTCCCGGCCCGCCTCGGCGACGGCCTCGGCGCCGTCCGCCGCCTCGCCGACGACGGCCAGC